>DNTK01000296.1 GCA_003508755.1 Bacteroidales bacterium
AGCCCGTTATGGTAATTTTTGCTTCCTCGTTATCGGAAAGTATCTGAACAAAAAAGTCTAACTGAGTGATTGCTTCTTTGCTAAGTTCTGCTCTGTCGAATCCAAAAAGTATAGGTTCAATTTCAATAATGATTGGCTCTGAGGTCTCGCTAACTTCAAGCTGTATTTCCTCTTTGGCATCTTCTTCTATCTGCTCTGCAATGGCCTCTTCAATTTCCTCATCTGTTGGATAGGTTACTTCATATATATCGTATACACCATATCCGTCTTCGATGATCTTATGCACAAGTGCTGTTTCGCCATTCCCAATTGGAAAATAAAATAAATCTTCATCAGTTGTAGAAATTGGAAATTGCAGGTTTTGTGGATTTACCCAGGCTGTATCGGCATACTCCGCCATAAAAAAATCATACCCACCAATATTTCGGTGCCCCTGTGAAGCAAAATAAAGGATCTTCCCATCTTGTGTTATAAAGGGTGTATCTTCATTTAAGGGAGTGTTTATTTTCTCGCCAAGGTTAACGGCCTCTCCCCAATCTCCATCTTCATTCATTTCGGACACATAGATATCCATGGCACCCATTCCGCCTTTGCGATTACTGGTGAAATAAATTTTCTTGCCATCTGCAGAAAAGCTTGCATGCGATTCCCAGTATTTAGTATTAATGTTTTTACTTACGGATTTCGACCGCTTCCATTGACCGTTCTCAAAATAGCTGATATAAATATCGCTATTAAATGCATCAGCCTTTGCCAACAAAATGGTATTCCCATCATGCGAGATACCGGTAACAACCTGATCGCCATCTGACATAATCTGTGGTGTAATATTCACAGGCCGGCTCCAATTAGCACCTCTTTTACGCGACATAAACACACCTTCGTAAAACGGTAGCTTGGTCATATACATCAGGGTGTTTCCATCGCCGGAAATTATCGCGTTGTAGTTTGCATTATTGTTATTTATTATCTTTCCTAGGTTATTAAAGATTACTCTCCGTGGATTAAGAATATATTCTTTCGCTATATAACAGCCCTCAATTTGTTTTTCGACATATTCTATTTCTTCTCTGGAAGTTCCCTCAATTAGCTCAAGGTAATGTTTATATCGTGCAACAGCCGTATCAAGCTGATAATTAACCCGATAAGCATTTCCTAAATATAAATATACATCTAAGGGTGCATGGGTTTCATTGAGTGAAGACTCCCTGTATTTTTCAGAAGCATTGGTAGCTGCCTTTTCCAGGTATTGAATCGACCGTTCCTTTTGTCCTGGAATATTCAGGTAACAGATACCAATTCGGTAGTTAATATTCGCATTGTTATCATAACCTCGTTTATATACCTCTAAATAATCGCTGAGGGCATCAGGGTACTCTTCTTGAACTAGAAAGAATTCCGCATCAGCAAAATATTCTTTAATGGTAATTTCCCTCTTTTGAGCCGAGAGATTAAGAATGCCCACCAGTGCAGCAAATAATAGTAGAAATTTTTTCATGCTAAATAGGTTTTAAGGCTCCTAACCAAGATGCGAACAGCAAGTGAAACAATTAAACCGTTATTGGTTTAGATGATTCGCATCCTGCTTTCATATCATACTTCCAGTAGCCTTTAACAAATTTAAAATAAAAACAGCGATAGCAAAAAAAACTCTTGCCCGGTTCATAATATTACCAGCAAAAAAGCTAAATTAGTATTTCCAATATATTATATAACAGGCTGTTATAAAGTCAAAACTAATTTACAGAAGATTACATAATGAAATCAAAATCACTTTTTGCGTAAAACGGGTGGTATTATAGTATCCTTTTGAATAATGACATCTTCTCGCTGCGCCTGAATAGTAATCGATACTCGTCTGTTAAACTTCCTGCCTTCTGCATTATCCGAACCATCGGCGTTATTATTAATGGCAACAGGGTCCGACTCACCTCTACTGAATACTTTTATCCTGTTTGTTTCAACACCCTTTGCCTGTAAATAATTACTCACGGCTATTGCACGTTTTAGGGCTAATTTTCGGTTATATGAATTGCTTCCGATTGCATCGGTGTGTCCTTCGATAGTTATGAGTAAGTCTTTTTCGATCGCTAAATCATATGCCAGTGCATCCAGAAAATTAAAATAACGTGTCGCGATTTGATAACTATCGAAACCGAATAATACATCTTGAACTACAATAATGCGCTCTGGAACCTCCATTGCGACCTTCTCCCATGATGGTGAATCCATGGTTAATTCATCGGAAGAGTTGCTTGAGGTAATGACCAACTTTTGTTTGGCATTTACATGTTGATTGTACAAAAATTCGTATAAATACTCGCCTTCAGAAAGCAGGTTCTGAGCAAAACCATTTTCATCTGTAACGGAACGCTTTATTATCCTGTCCTCAACAGGGTTGGTAATGATATAGGCAACTTCCTTGGGTGGATATTCTTCGGTAAAAGTCAGTTGATTCTTTACTAAAATCTCGTGCTTCAGAGCTTGTTCATTTTTTACAAGAATCCGATAAATGATTTTCTTGTTAGAATTTTTAGTATCAAATTTACTGGTAAATAATGCACCCGAGGGAGTAACAGAAATAAAATCATCATCTCCTGTAGTTGAAATCGGAATGCCAAAATTTACTGCGGGATGCCAGTTTCCTGCACTGTCTGTTTTCGAATAAAATAAATCGTGGCCTCCCATGTTCATATGTCCTTCTGAACTAAAATATAGTGTATTTCCATCCTGTGATATATAGCAGGCTGTTTCGTCAAAAGGTGTGTTTATGTTTTGTCCCAGGTTTTCTGGAGCTCCCCATTCATCCTTTTCGTTCTTTTTAATCTTGTAAATATCGTTCCCCCCAAAACCTCCTGGTCTGTTACTACTAATATACATGGTTTTTCCATCGGCAGTGATAGACGCAAATGCCTCATTACTTGGCGTGTTAACTGGTGCTGAAAAAACCTTGTAATTGCTCCATTTGCCATTTTGCTCCATTTCGGAGTAAACAATTTCATCGCCCATACCTGTAATATAAGCGGTAAAAAATAGTCTCTTCCCATCTGGACTTATACTGCTCAGCAACGGATTATCATCAGAGCCTATAAAGGGTGTAAGGTTTTCTCTCTCAATAAGAATTTCCTGATGAATCGCTCCAGAAATAACAGCATTATAGAAAGGCCTCGCCTCCATATAATAAATGATGCTGTCGGAATATGCTACCGGCCGGAAGACATCGTAATAACTATTATCACGGATTTTTTTTAGTTCGTGGCTAGCAGGTTTATCTTTGAATAAGCGTGCAATTTCAACTTTCTTTATGTAGTAATCGGCCAGTTGACTTTTATTAGTACCAGATATAGAATCACTATATCGGATAAATGCAGCTTCAGCTTTTTCCAAGTTATTTGCAATGGAATAGGCTTGCCCCAGCAAGAGAATTGAATTCAGCGGCGCAGTAGCATCGACAAAATCTCCCTGGTAGAATTGCGATGCATGCTCAACAGCAGCTTCAAGATAAGGTATTGCCTTTGTCTCCTTCCCAGAAATTTTCAAATAGCACAAGCCAATTTTATAATTAATATTGGCATTTGTCAGGCCCTTTTTTTCCAACAACTGATAAAGTGGTAAAGCTTCTTCATGCTCCTCGCCTAATATATATCCCTCCGCTTCATTGTAAATGACCTCATTATTGAGCCAGATTTGACCATTAACCGATGGAATACTAAATAAAAGTAGTAGGAGTATTGTGAAACAGCCAGAGCAAAACTTAATCATGCTATTTATTCATTTTGATTCTTTTTTTTCCTTCGCCAGAAAATAAACAATAATACCAGGAGCAAAGCATTAACCAGTACAATAGTTGTAATGAGTCTCCTCTTTCTTATCAGTTTCTTAGATTGAAGGCTTTCCTCATCCTGTATATAAGTATCGATGCCCTTTTCGAGCAGCATTCTCAATAGCAGGTTGTTTATTTCTGATTCTGTATAATCGAAATATGGCGATTGACTAATTAAGAACTGGACCAATTCAACCGGCTTGGAGAATTGCTGCATGTTTGTAGCTCCAAGCAAGGAATCTATTTCGCTGCTTGATTTCTCTGTCATTGCCTCTGCGAGCTCTTCAACTTTTTCAATACCAAGCATATCTAACAAGAGCTCATATACTTCGTAAGGACTGTAGTTGGCAGTTTTTGATTGGGAAATTAACTGGTTGATAAATGCTTCGTAAGTATCTACCGAGTTGTTTTTAAAATCGATATCCTCTATAGCCATTTTAAGATCACCTGTTGCCCCACTGGCCAAAGATTCTTTAAATTTATACAGGTTCCCCTCTTTTTTGTTTTGGGCTGTCTCCAATACATAAATTAGTTCTGAAGTGCTGATGTTGTTTTCAGACGCTGTAGCAAATAAATAATTTACAAGCTCTACTGAATTGCGGATACCTGCCTCTTCAAAATCAATTCCCGAAAGATATTCCTTCATTTCATCATCGCTGCTTGCCAGCAGGTTTTGATAATAGTAGTCA
>DNTK01000232.1 GCA_003508755.1 Bacteroidales bacterium
GAATTTGTCCTTTCATAACTTATAATTTTAAGAGTTAATAATTAACACCGGAATTACCGGTAATTTGTTGCATTATTTCACAGGATGCCCCTGTTATTGAACACTTATACCTGTTCCCCCGAAAAAATTATGATTACTCTTTGAAAGTCCTATTCCTTCTAACAGTAGTATGTTGTTTTCATACTTTAATCCTAAATTCTTACAACTTTCAGAAAGTATTCTGTCGGCACTAAAAATACTTCCATTGCAATACTATGTAATAAACTTTTAAGAGTCAAGTTAATAATTAAATTTAGAATAATTATAAATAGTTAGTGTATGCAATCAAAGAATCACAATTGAATTGTTTTATTAAGCCTAAATCCAAATGATATTTGATTAAATATTTCCTGTCTTACCCCAAACCCTCTATAAAATCTCGCAATACCTTCTACTGAGGAACCTTCGAAATCAAATACTTTTTCTGTGGGGGCATGTTCTTTAAACAAAGCATCGATAAGGAAGAACTGGGCACCAAGAGCATATCCTTTTTCAAGGGTGATGGGAAACAGATAACTGATGCGCTTTTCATCAATTAGCACAAAAGTAGCCGCTATTAATGCATTGTTGTGCTCTACTCCAATCAGTATGCCCTTATTTAGTTCTTCTGCTTTTAAAATAAGTTGTTGTAGTTGTTTAATATGTTTTTTGGTCCAGCCAACTTTTTTCTGTAGATCGCTTTCTTGGTATAGTGTTATAAAGGATTCAACAGATAAATCATGGGTTAGATTAAGTTCCGCACTGTTGGCCTTCTCAATATTTCGTAGATGGTTTTTAGAATAGCTTTGTTGTATCTGGGCATAACTCCTTTTCAGATCCAACAACAGGTTAAGCCGCTGTTTCTCCTTAGCGTGCTGAAAACGAAAATCGTTGGAGGCATTCATTGAAAAATGCCCAAATAAATAGTGTTTTTTTAGAAGGTTAAAGAGTGAATTAGAATCGATATCATGCACCTTTCCAAATACTCCTAATTGCTGCGAAAACCAGGGCTGATAGAGATGCCTGAGACCAAGCTTTGATTTAAATGGCAAAGGCATCACAGCTTCATAATCATTTACAATCAAAGCATTCCAGTTGGGAGAAACAATATCCAGATACCACGAGAAAGCATAGACTAACCTGTTTGGGGCATCGGCTATGCATTTATCATAGGCTGCCTTATCAATGTTTTTATGCGTGATATGATTTATTTGAAACAACATCAATAAACAAAACTAACTTCTTTTATAAATATTCTTTCCAAATGGTCTTTTTAGCTGGTAATATAACAGCTCAGTCTTTAATCTTAATTCTGCTTCAAGGGCAATATCGTCCATCGGAATGCGATGAATATGGTTTGCAAGGGTGTCTTTTTTTAATCCTGACGAGCCAAATGTAATATCCAATGGAAACTCTTTATTTAGTCTTTCAAAGAAGGAAGACTTAACCCCTACATCGGTAAAGGGAAAAGAGAATGCTCTGTATGAAACATTGAACCAATCAGAAACTAACTTCACCGATTCTATCGTTTGTCGAAGCTGTTCTTCCTCGCTCAGAAGGTAATACTCCGGATGATCAAGGCTATGGGCGCCAATGGTAAAACCTGCATTTACAAGATCTTGAATATCTTCCTTGTTCATATATGCCTTTTGTGCATTAAGCTCTGTTCCCATAAAATCGTAGAGAATTTTTTCTAGGGCCTCAAGTTTGTCCTGCTGATTGTATCGAATGGTAAGCAGTTGCGCGGCAGTGCTTTTTGAATGCTTTTCACGTGTTCCAAGAACATCGTTAACCGCTACCTCTAAGCTTAAGTTTTTCTCCAGAAGAATTTTTTGAGCAAGCAAATTGGTTGTAAACCGGTGAAAACGGATTTTCCTACCTACAAAATCGGGATTAATAAAAAAGGTGGCCGGTATCCCCTTGCGCTTTAATATCGGAGCAATAAATTCTTTGCATTCATTTAGTCCATCATCGAAACTCAGGAAAAAATATTTTTCGTTGCCCTTTAATGTTTTCCCATTTGTGTGTTCGATAAGTGTTGTAAGTTCAATGGGCTGAAGGTATTTTAGTATGAAATCGATATCCTTTTCAAATTGATGTGCAGATGGCACCTGGTAAAGCCCCTTAAGGTGAGAACTATCTTCGACATTACCCACAGCATGGTAAAACAGAGGAATTATCTGATGCGGATTTGCGTGTAAAAGTTTAGTAAATGAAAACCTTGATGCGATAGTATTCAGAAATCCGTATCGTCTCATTAATAAAACCTTTAAGTTTTTTTATTTTCTGATGCATAAGCAATAATTGCCTCAAATGTCTCGCGCCAACCTTCCCACTCGCCATAGTTACTTAATGCATCATTGTGCCAAAGCAGGGTAAACTGACCTCCTACGGCTTTTACCCTGTCAATTAGTTCTTTTGTTTTTTCAAGGGCTGCATCTTTATCGAGCTGAAGGTAATCTTTCAATGTGCGATCCATTGCCATAAATGGCACCAATTGCAAATGGGTTTCTTTTTCGGCCAGTAGGTCATAAAAGGGTACCGGTCGACTGCAACCTGTTCTAAATCCTGTCTGGCTGGCCCAGCCCATGCTGTAATCTTCCAGAACACCCAGCTTTATTAGTCTTTTGTAGGTTTCGGGGAGTTTAAGTTTAAGGTAGTGTTGTCGGCTATGCTGTGGTTTATTTTCCACCATGTAGGTCATTCTGAAAAATTCTTTATGTAATTGTTTCTCAGAAAAATTAGAGAGATACGAGGGATGCAAACCCACCTTATTTTTTTGCCATAAACCCGCAATAAGATTTTTTAACGCAGTGCTTCGGATATTCACTTTACTATCGAACCATAACTTATTAGATAACAGGAAGAAATACCGAACAGGAGTAGCCAGGTTTTTTTCCGTTTCGCCGATGTACTCAAAGGTATTCCATGGGTCTTTTTTGCTTCCAAAAAGAACCTTTAACCGTTCTGCAAATCTTTTATACTTAAAGGTAAAAAAATCGAGTTTTAACTGAAGAACTGAATTAAAAAAACCACGGTGCTTGTACATCCAGGCATCGTCCACATCAACTGTAAGCTGAAACTTATAGGTATCTGTTGGGTAGTTTAGATTTAGTTTGTTAGCAAAAAACTGTACCCACTTCTCCACTATGGGCTGATCATGGAAACCCTCGCGAAAGGCAATAGAGTGTTCAGCTTTAAAGCGTTCATGCTCGTCAGATTCGAAAGGCAGGTACTCTTCAAAGCGGCTGCACATATAAAAAACAGCTGAAAAAATATCAAAACCAAGATGGTCCTTAGCTCCGTGAAAAAGTGTTTTTAATCCTTCTAATTCTGCGGGATTTACTTCGTGGTTGTGTAATCCTGTTTGCTCCAACAAACCCGATGGTATTACCTGAAAAGAACCTTTGATAGTTTCAGTGCTGTAGTTCACATCAGCTTTTTCGCTTTGAGGTTGACTATCGGTTATAGTAAAATCAGTTCCTAAAATGGTTTTGAATATAATACCGCAACTGTATTGCAAACGCGGGGTAATATTAGGGGTGTATATGTTTACTGTACTCATCCTTTAAGTGCTATTTCAAATTAACTGCCAATTTAATGTATTTGAATAGTGTTACAAAAAAGAAATTAAGGTTTTTTCTTTTAATCCTTCTTCTTGACCTTCCTGCCACCGAAACCTTAGCCC
>DNTK01000153.1 GCA_003508755.1 Bacteroidales bacterium
CTGATAGCACTTATAATAAAGAATCAATAGATAATACTAAGCATGGAACTTATAGAGTAGATGATATCGAAAACAGTAGTGTTTGGAAAGAAGGGTACACTATATTTAACTCATCGCTGAATGAAAATGAAAAAAGTAAAAAATTAAAGACTTATAGAGACTATTTATTAAATATAAAAAGCAACCCAGTTGATAAGGAAGTTTTTCTTGAAAAATCAATATCGTTAATAAATAATCTTTGGATGTTATCAAAAAAAAATAATAATGTACCGGAATTTGTGAATTTTATAATTAGCCTTCTCAATGATATTGAAGAGAATAATCTTACGAATATTCTATATTCATTCTATAGTTTTATAGATTTTAGTATCCAAATAAAGAGTGCTCGACAAATTTCAAATACTCAGCTTTTAGCTTTAGATAAGGAAATGTTAGAAAATTTTTCTAATAATTTAATTCAGTTTCCAAAACAGATTGTAGAAATTAATAAATGCATTGAGATGATGCCTGATGAGTCTTTAAAAATATCAAAAAGAATGAGATATAAAGTTGTTATAAATGATTTAAAAACAATATATGAATCTTTAAATGGAGCAAAAAAAACTCCTGAAGTTATATGTCTGATTTATACCATAAAAATTTGGATTAAATTGTTAGAAGATGCCTTGTCTTTGGTACTAAAAAGAATTGAATGTAAAATAGTTTTCAATGACACAATATTTTTTAACAAATGGAATAATATAGAGATTGAAGTTTATGGTGGTTATAGTGAAGATTATTTTGAGATAAAAATGTTACCAATTAGCGACTATGATGTCGAAATAGAAGAGCATATTGTTCATTTCGAAGACAAAAAAGAGTGTGGATCATTTAATTTGAAGATTAAGCCAAAAAAAATTGGAGATCTTAGACTTGTTTTTACAATAGATACAAGAGCATTTACATTGCCTATAAATGTGATACCACTTAATCCTTTCGTAGTTGGAAGACCTATTAAATGTAGTGATATGTTTTTTGGTCGTGAAGAACTTTTAAATGAAATAATCCGTGGACTTTTATCGCCAAGTTCTATTAACTACATACTCACTGGAAGAAGACGAATTGGGAAAACAAGTTTTCTTTATGCCTTAAAAAGAAATTTACCGCAATATGTACTTCCTGTATTAATAAGTATGGAAGTATCGGATGAAAAATTAAACAATATCTTCCAACTATTCATTAATGAAATTATTTTCTCTTTAAAAGAAAGAGAAATTATCATTAATAAAGATTTGATGGATACTAAGATCGATAAAAAGGATCCAAGCAATAGTTTCTTGGATTGGTTAAGAAGGTTAATACCAGAATTAATGATTAATTCAATTAAACGGATCTATATTTTGATAGACGAAGCTTTAATCATTACTGAACTTAACCAACATGCTCAATCTTTATTTAGATACATATTTAGCAATATTGATGGGATTGGAGGAATACTTGCCAGTCCTCCAGATATAATTAAAAGACTCAATTATTCTGTTTCATCACCTTGGTATAATATTTTTAAGACTGCTAAAATAGGTCCATTTACAAAAGAAGAAACAAAAACATTGATTGAATCCAATTTGAAAAATTACAATATTGAAAAAGTTGATAAAATTGCTGAAAAGACATATCAATATTCAGGTGGTCTGCCATATTACGTTCAAGCAATAGGTTACGAATTGATTGAAAATTATCATCATTTAGAGAAACATGATGACTTATTTAGGTTAAGTATCAATGGGCTAAAGCATAAATTATCAACATCATACCCTGTAGTACTTGAAAATTTATCCCCAATTGAAAAAATTGCAATTGTCTCAATAGCAAATAACTTTCACCCACCGGATGTATGTACCAAAAAATTATTCGAAGCAGATTTAATTATTCAACTAAAAGAGGGTTGGGAGATTCCATCAAAGATTGAAAAAGAGTGGATAATTAATCTATCTGAAAGATTGTTAAATTCTGCAGGAGAATCATTGTGGAAAAAATATGGAAATCATTTAGAATTTCCAAAATTGGTTACCGAAATTGAAATGGTTTTAAAGGAACTATCAAAGAAAAAAACAAAAAATGATTCCCTAATAGTTGCATTAGATGCTGCTAAAGCAAAAGATGGAGCAAAGGTATTGGGATATTTGGGTCTTGCCGGTAAAAAGGTTTTAGACGCTGCTTCAAAAATCGGAACTGAAGTTGCAGCAGAATACATTAAGGCCTCTCTCGGGTTAAAGTGAACAAATATAGCTCTACTTTTGTGCTTAGAATGAAATGATCTGGAAAACAGCTGAATGAGACGCATCTATCGGTGATTTGCGATCATTATAGGCCCATTAATAATTGCTCGAAGCCCCTCCTACGAAAACCCGAAAGTTGATAACGTTTGACTATGAGGGGTCAAATCCAAAGAATCCTCAATTTAATGTATGCTCAACAATGCTCAGACTGCCGACACGGGGATTTTCAGAAACTAACCCTCAGCTTCCTAACCTCCTCAAATAGCTTAACATATTGATATTATTGTATGCCGAAATTCCACATTTTGGCTGATTTCCCACACTTTAGCAGATTTTCGATAATTTTTCCCACACAATCCCCACACAAAACTTGCGTCACGCGTATTTACTCTCTGCCGAATAGTAAACCAGATCATAGGCAGTGCTTCATAACTTCTGGTTGTATTGTTCGTGGTTAAAAGTGCGTGAAACACATCAATAGCCCGCCCCATTAGCTCAACGGCTTTATTTAACCTGATAATTGGCTTGAAAACTGCTTGAAGCCCCCTCATTACAGGGTTTTCATGTCAGCTATAAGAAATGCGGGAAATAGCGGGGTTCTATCGCGCAGCATCAGTAATTATTGTGGCTCCTGTATAGATAAAACCTCCCCAATATAGCGGGTGTTCGAAAGGCATTGATTCTGGGTGATGGTTGTAATAGCGCATCGCTCTGAAAGACCGTGTATCGTGGCGTCCTGATTCAAGATATAGTTGTTCGTATCTTTTCGCCAAACCCAATTGCTTTGCCGTGCTTTTCCGCAGCCAGTGCTGTGCTCGACACAAAGCCGTGGCTGGGTCCAAGCTGTCCGCAAGATGGTAATGGTAGAACCGAGCCAGTAGCAAAGCAGTGGAAAGATCGTCAACAGGCCACAGGCTGCTCACTACCCCCGATGCCCCGGCCTTCAAAAAGCCAGCTGGCAGACCGATCATCTCATCGGGCACACGACGGAAGTCGGTTAAACCGGTCTGACAGGCGGACAAAACTGCCAGACGTATGCTATCTAGCTGGTCAAAGTCTAAAATTTCCTGTAATGACCAAGCAGACTGGGGAGATAACTCGAGGCGGGATTTGAGCGGCTGCTCAGGGTCGAACTGGGCATGGCAAGCTAGGTGCAGATATACTGCACTGGGAAGAAGCTGGCGCAGGGAATCGAGCACATCCGGCTCTTCGATTAAGATATAGCGCTCACCAGCGATAAAAAACTGACTGACCTCCTCAAGCTCCTCGCGGACGAAATGCAATCCCTTTGGGTTTCCCACTCCAACTAATGTAGGTTGACGCTCTTTGGCCGGCTGAATCGCCTTGCTGCAAGCAGTCAAGGTGCGAGCAGAGGGGGCATATGCGATCGGAAAGCGTTTCAAGGGATAATCAAGTTGCCCGTCCACCCGACGGCAGGCAGCATGTAAAGGGAAAAGACCCAGACGGCCACATGGGATAAGCGTGATGTGGCTTACATCTATCTCCGCCAGACGAGTTGCTACCGGGACAATTAGCGAACGACCGATTTTAGGCAAGATATAATTTAAGCAATTCCATAACAC
>DNTK01000254.1 GCA_003508755.1 Bacteroidales bacterium
TCTGAGGGGTCTCCATCACCATTTGGGTCAAGCCAGCGTTGGCTCACATTAAAAATATGCTGTTTTAAAGCTTCCGAATCAAGATTTCCCTCAAGGTATCCGATGGGATATTTGGGTTTTTCGTTGGTAATGGTGCGCTTAAATTCAGGCAGTTCTGATACTCCGGCCCACCCTTTATAGTGAAACTCATTTTCTTTGGTGGCAGGATCATCAAATGATTCTATCTCATACCAATCGGCATATTTCGAGTTTTCGCCGTTCTTCATCACATCTTTAAAGGCCCAGAAATTCATGCCTGTATGGTTCCATGAATAGTCGAGCACCACGCGAATATTACGTTTATGGAACTCTTTTACAACCTCCAGAAATAAGCTATCGGCACCTGTCCATTGCCATGTGGCGGGATCATCCGGTGTTTCCTGCTGCATGATTTCAACATCGCGGTCTGGAGTAGGGCCAAAATGCCGATCGATATGCCGGTAATTCGCTGCATCGTATTTGTGTAAACTGGGAGCATCATTTAAGGGATTAAAATAAATGGTGTTTACCCCGAGTGCTTCGATGTAATCCATTTTGTCCAGTACACCCTGTAAATCGCCCCCATACCTGCGGGCATTAATTGCATGCAGGGGGTTCGATAATGAGTTAGCCCACGAATCAAGCTTTCCCCATTGATGTGTCCAGGGGGTAGTTGTCCAGTTATCAATTTCCTCATGAGGAAATGTTCCCTGTATACTCTCATAAACAGGATCATTTGAGGTATCTCCATTTCTGAATCGCTCCACAAATATTTGATACCAGATAGCCTCATTAGCCCATTCCGGAACACCGGGATCGGTTCTATCAGATTTTTCATTCGGGGCACATTGCAGTAAAAGAACTGCAATTACTATAAGAAGATAAAATGGTTTTAGTATTTTCATGATTGGTTCATATTTATTTTCTATAAAATTCAGAATAATTTCTACCAAATAAAAAAAAACGAGTGAAATAAAGAATCACGATGCATTACTTAAACGATGAAGCAGCTATTTTATACTGTTATTCAATATTTAATATGCATAAATAAGTGCCTCCCTGTTCATTCAGAATAAAAGAAAAATCATGGTCGAAAGCATATTTCCTGACAAAGTCCATTAGCCTACCAAAATAGAACTAGAAAAAGCATTGGAACAAAAAGATACATTGGTAGCATTAGATTCGGGAGTATATTTTTGAACTATTGCCCGATGCTATTGAGGACTGTAACCTTCCCGGAAAGAAATATGGCTGGAGTTACAGAAAAAAGGACAAATAGCAAGTCATAATTTACTTTATTCTCCGTAAAGATGCTTTTAAAGTGGTATTTGCTTTCGGCAAAAAAGCAAGACATCAAGTTTTAAACCCTTCTGTTTATAGGCAAAATAAAAAGACCTGAGCAATGCAAAGGTTTATGCCGAGGGTAGAAGAATTTATATCGATGTTTCTGAGGAAAAAGTTATTCAGGACATTAATTTCCGCCTAGAGAAAAAAAAAGTTTTAGTGGGGCCTTTGCTGCAGCCATTTTCGCCATGTAAAAAATAAAAAATGAACCCTCAAATACTATTTTTCCGCAATATTTGTATTATTATAATGTCAGTAACATAATTTGTGTTATTATTATAAAAAAGTTAGGAATGATAGAAACAGCAAAAAATATATTCTTTCGGATATGGTATTGGTACATAAGCACTGTTGATAAAAAAGCTCAGGTAACATTTATGAATTATGGTTATTCGAGCAGTCATATTGATCTTGAATTAGAAGAACATGATGAAAAAGACAGGTACTCAATGCAGTTATATAATTATGTTGCAACCGGAATAGATATCAAGGGAAAAGATATTCTAGAAGTTGGTTGTGGCCGCGGTGGTGGTATTTCTTTCATAAAAAGATACCTGGAACCCAAGAATGCTACAGGAATAGACCTGAATAAAAAAGCCATCGATTTTTGTAAAAAGCAATACTCCGAGCATTGCATTGATTTTTACCAGGGCAATGCCCAGGAGCTTGTATTTAAAGAAAATACTTTTGATGTGGTAATAAATGTTGAGTCTTCGCACCGGTATCCTCAAATGAACAAGTTTTTAGACGAAGTGTTTAGGGTTTTAAAACCAGGAGGCTATTTGCTTTTCACCGATTTCAGGCATGAAAAAGATGTGGAAAAATTAAACATGCAGTTTAAGAACTCTGGGTTTGAAATAATCAAGGAAGAACTTATCACCCCCAACGTATTGGAAGCATTAAAATTATCATCAGTAGAAAGGGAAAAACTCATACAGAGTCTTGCCCCTAAATTTTTGCATGGATTGGGCAAAAAGTTTGCTGCCACAGAAGGCACGCCTACCTACAATAAGTTTAGTGAAAACAAATTTGAATACCTATCGCATATACTGGTAAAAAAATAAAAACAGGTTGTCCATTCAAACTAATCTATCCATTCCATTTTTTCCTGATAATCGATGCGTTTTCGGTTCACCACATTCAGGTTGTCTGCAGGTATACCAAGCTGAAAAAACCCTAAGCATTTATCCCCTGGATTAAGCCCGAGGAACTCCTCCATTTGTGGGGTATAACATACCGCACCCGTGCTCAGGTAGCCAGCTATGCCAAAAGCCTTCATTGAAAGATAGATGTTTTGCAGCGCGCAAGCTGTTGCAACAGTTTCTTCGATTTCTGGTATTTTATTTTCCGGGTGATGTCTGGCAATAATGGCGATAACATGCGAAGTCTGCTCAGCTTTAATTGCATATTTTTCAATTTTCTTTGGCGCAATTTGTTCTTGTGGAGTAATGGTCTGGTATATTTCCGATTGCTTTTGAAAAAAAGCCTTCACACCATTGTTTCTAAACACTTTAAAGTACCAGGGTTGGGTAAGTTTATGTGTAGGGGCCCATATTGCAAGTGATAATATCTCTTCAATTACTCCATCATCGATTTTAGCTCCGTATTTAAAATCTTTTGGATAGGTGGATCTGCGTCCGGTAATAATTTGCTTCAGTAATTCCTTATCAGTAGCCATATTCTAAAAAATTCGATTACAAAAAGGAAACAACTCCAGGCATAGAATGTTAGAAGCTTTTGCTTATTTCCAGCATTTCACATCTTCTGGTAATGAGCCTATTCGGCCAACCAGATATCATCGAATGTTTGTGTGTATGGTAAAGTTTTTTCTCGGTTTTTGATTATATACATGTTGGTTCTTGCTGAAAAAATCAATGAATATTGCCTTTATGCGTTTTTAAAAGTTTAGCTATTTTGCACTTTTCATTAATCAATCTCAAGAACATCATCAAGTTCCTTTACATAATCCATGCAATAGTCAACATCTTCGGGACGAAGTGATATGCTGGTAAATTTCTTTCGTTCATTAAATCTGCTTATCTGTTCTAATAATTCTGTTGCAGAAAGCTTATTAAAATATTTTATCGATTTAATTCCCGATTCGTGCAGCATGTGAGCAAATACCGGCCCTACACCATTTATTCGAAGTAGATCACATAGTTCAACCCACTTTAAGAAAAGCGCTTCGGGTATTCTGGTTTTTAATGCTAAATGCTTTCGGGAATCGATATGGCAACCCGCCTCAAACAGTTGTTTCGAGTTTTTTATTCCTTGGTTCTTAAGGGCTTCAAGGCTGTTACCGTATTCTGGTTCTATCAGTTTATCCAATGGCACGGGGGTTGGTAAAAAACTTGCTGCCTCACGTCTGAGTATTGTCAGGTAATTCACATCGATACCCGTTTGCTCTGCAGCCTTTTCAATTTTCTTTTTGCTTTTCAAAAATTTAATTAGTTGCTCCAGGTTTTCAATATTACATTTCTCCAGTGCTGCGAACCTGGTATCGATGCTGTCGAGAAGAACCTTTCGACTGGGCAGCAAATCGCGACTTTTTAGCCCGTTTTTAAATTTATTAAGGCTAAAGGCGGAAAAATTAATATGGTAACTATCTTTCATGGTGATTGGGGGCTAAAAGTAAATGATTACAATTTAAGACGAATACCGGGACCAATTAAAAAGAACCATTTTTGGTCTTTAATAAAATATCCGCCTCCGACATAAAGCGGGAAGGTGAGCTTTGTATCTCGAGTGGTTGGATATAAACTGCCAATTATAACCAGGCCTACGTCCCGATTTTCGGCATCATCGGCAAAATTAAATGCATTCAATGCCAGAAAACCAGCTCCAATTTTATAGGGTCTGTACCTGTTTATTTTTTCCGGATGGTAAAAACTGAACTGTCCGATCATAGCAAGGCTAATTCCTGAGAGGCTTCCAAAACCAATAGAGTCGTTATCCTGTTTGGAAATTGTAATCAGACCTGCAGGAAAAGAAAGTTCGATATCAAAGGAGGTTCTGCGTTTCAAGATTACTTCTACCTCTTTCTCGTATCCTAAAGTGTTGTATTTATTGGTATTATGCGATATAGTTACATTTATTCGCGACCAGGCGTCCAAATCAGATGTTTCCTTACGAATATATTTGTTCAGACTTAAATTACCATTAAAACAATCAAAACCACTGTATTTATCAGCTCGTGGCGATTTGCCGGAAGGACATACAGTGATGTTTTCGATTCGCTTTAGTTCAATGAGCTCGTCTTCTTTACCCGTAATTCTGACTTCAAGATTCAGGTATTGCTTTCCATGTAATTCCGCCTCATCAATAAGGCTGCGATTGAATGAGATAACCATATCCTTCACAATCCCTTCATAAAGCATTGGCTCTTTGAGCTGAGAAACGCGTTTTGCCCGTTCACCGTAATCCACAAATATGTAATCAAAATCGCGCGGTCGCTGAAACTCCGAAACTTTTAATGTTTTACCTGTAAGCTCTGAATGATTGTAGATGTTTATTGTACTCTTATTAATATCAACCGGTACTTTTAAGCGAAAAACCTGCTGATTTTCTGTTCGAACAAGTGTATCTGTTTGCACGACAATCAGGTCTTCAAAATAGAATTTTGATTTATGCATCCCTTCACCCACAAGCTTAATATCGAACACTTCCCCAGGACGCACCACATTCGAGGTTCGCCATTGGTTCCCTTCATACAGTACCTGTATCTCGTTAATCTCTGTAGCCGGGGTAATACTAAAATTGGAGATAAATTTTGGGCTATCGCCATCTTTAATATATAAGTAACCTGTTGCACTTCGATGATAATTATACGGGCGCAGGATACACAAAACCTTATCATTTCCCAGGCGCTGCTTAGTAAATAATTCTGCAACAAGAGTACCACCGGCTACTTCCTGGGCTTCTATCCGGTAGGTTTTATTCATTTCCAGTAGACGATGATTGTCCAATTGCACTTCGATTCCTACTTCTTGTGTGGTTTGGCTCAGGGTTATTTCAGATTTATCGAGATTCAGATACTGCAACCTGCTGGCTTTCACTACAAAATCAAGCAAAATAGGTTCGGTAGTATAAATCAACTGATTGTTTCTGATTAAGTGGGGCTTCCGCACAGTCATCTTTGCTTGCAATGTTTGTCTGCCCAGTTTCTTTGGCACAAGATTCAAAAATACTTTACCCTGATTAGCAGAATATCTGTAATCAAAATTATCTGTTCGTTGCCATTCTTCTGAAATGTTCAAATTATCAGCATTGTTCGAAAAAACTTCGTACTGCTTTTCCTCACCTATAAACACCTCGTTATCGCTAATATTTAGGTTAACTTTGGTGTTGCTTAGCGGCTGTAACATCACTTCTTCAAAGGTTGTCAGAGAATCCGTATCAATCTGAATCGTAAAACGAAGTAGCTCACTTATGTTAAGGTTTCCAAAGCGTACCTTGAACCGACAAAAATTTCCAGTGCAGAGCATGCTATCAATTACTTCAAAATCAATGCTTGGGAGTAGTTCAAAACGAGATTCTGTGTTTACAGGATAAAGACGAACTTCGGCAACCTGGTTAGATTCCTTGTAATAAAAATAAGTTCTTTTGGTGTTGTTTACAATGATGCTATTGGAAACCGAATTAAAGCTCGAAGTATCGGTTATAATTTCAACGTGCTTAAAATAGCTTTGCGAGAATCCTGTAAAAATGATGAAATGAAATACGAGTCCAAAAAGAAAAAGTCGTTTAGATGTCATTGCCCCATTAATTTTTACACAAAAATAACGGCTAATCCACTAACTTTCCAATAATCTCAGCGCATATATTGAATATGATTTTTATCCTGTTTGATAAATGTTAGTGTTTTTGTGCTGGCACTTTCATAATTTGGACGAACACCAAACGAAATAAAGATGATTAACAAAGCTCTTCAAGCGCCAAAAAGCATTGCAATAGTAGGAGCTTCGAATAGCCTGGAGAAACCCGGTGGAGGTTTGGTTCATAACCTAACTGAAGGTGGTTATACGGGGGAAATTTACCCTGTAAATCCAAAAGAGAGAGCGATACAGGGTATTAAAGCCTATAATAATCTGGATGATTTACCCGAGGTAGATATGGCTATTCTTGCCATACCTGCTCAAATGTGCATCGATACAGTTCGTATTCTTTCAGAAAAAAACAATACCAGAGCATTTATCATTATTTCTGCTGGTTTTTCAGAAATGAGTAAGGAGGGCAAACAACTTGAAAAGGAACTGAAAGAATTAGCTGACAAATATAGCTTGTCCGTTATTGGTCCCAATTGCATTGGTGTTATCAACAGCAATTATAAAGCCGTTTTTGTTTCGCCTCCCCCACCGGTTAATAGAAAGGGAGTGGATTTCGTCTCCGCTTCCGGGGCCCTGGCTGTCTTTCTATTTGAAACAGCAGCAAAACCCGGATTACTTTTCAATACAGTATACACGG
>DNTK01000340.1 GCA_003508755.1 Bacteroidales bacterium
GTGCTACATCAATTAGCGATTCGGCCTTGTAAATAACCTGAAGTTGTCGATAAAATAAAGTATCCAGTTCCTTTAATTCGGTCATGTATTTTTTTATCCCCTTTTGTCCCTGCAAGTCGTTCATTTTATCAAAAATTCTGTCGGAAAGTTTTTGTAACAAGGGCTCAAAGTACCCGATTGCAGCAACAATACGTTCGTGTAGTTGGGGCAGGAAACCTGCATTACTGGTAATGATATTGTTTACCTGTGCCCTAAAGTTGTCTGCCACTTTCTTTATTGGTTTGGTATCTTCAAGTAAATCAGTTGCCCAGCTTTTATACTGCTGTTTAATGGATCGTTTTTCGTCTTTGCTATAGCTAGAGACATGGTAGCTAAGTTCCTGCACCAATCGGGTTAAATCAAATGCATGTAAAATAAAATAGTTGAAGTAAGCTCTGGAATCACTTTCGAGCTGAGATTCCAGATGACTCTCCTTCATTCTGTTTCTTGCAAATTCACCCAGTGATTTATCAGGACTTAATCCTGAAGTGGGTATTTTTGATGTTAATATTAGTCCATCCAGCGAAGTTAATCGCGATAAAGCAACATTTATTTGTCCCGGAGCAAAAGCTCTGCCTACATCAATAATGGCCTTGTCGAAGGTAAGGCCCTGGCTTTTGTGTATTGTAATGGCCCAGGCCAGCTTTAGTGGGTAGTGAATGAATTTACCTACCACATTCTCCTCAATTTCGTTGGTTTCTTTGTTGAGCGTATATTTTTTGTTTTCCCAGGTGTAGGGTTCAACCAGGGCAGGCTCGGAACCATCGTTAAAACTTACAATAATTTCTTCCTGGCTTATTTCACTGATAAAGCCTATTTTACCATTAAAGTATCGTTGCTCGCCAGAGTAATCATTTTTTATAAACATAACCTGGGCACCTTTCTTAAGTTCCAGCTTATGATCAACCGGGTAATTGTATTCGCTAAAATCTCCTTCAATATCGGCATTAAAATAATAGGAAGGTTCTTTAATGTTTTTTAGAGCACTCAGGTTTTTTTCATCGGCAAACCTGTTGTGGGTGGTAAGCAGAATGTAGCCATCTTCGTTTTTTTGTTCAAAATCCGGATCAAAATGCTGGTTGAGTAGTTGAATATCTTCTTGAGAAATATGATTGTCGCGCAGGTTGTTTAACAGTTGAATAAACCGATTATCGGTTTGGCGATAAATTTTATCGAGTTCAACATACAAGGGTTTATTGTTTTGTAAAACCAGGGCATTAAAAAAATACATACCCGAGTAATGTGATGAAAGGTAACGCCATTCCTCATCCTTAACCACAGGAGGTAACTGCAGCAAATCACCGATAAAAAGTACCTGAACACCACCAAATGGAATGGATTTATTTCTACGTACGTGTCGTAAAATAAGGTCGATAGCATCCAGCAAATCAGCCCGTAACATACTTACTTCATCTATAATCAGCAATTCGAGTTCGCGCAGCATATTGCGTTTAGTCTTGTTCATCTGAAACGAAGAGAGCAATGATTTTGGGGTATTTAATTGCGTGGTGATGTTCGAATTTTCGAAAAATACATTCTGGGGCAGAAAGGCTCCGAAAGGCAATTGAAAAAGTGAGTGTAAAGTAACACCTCCGGCATTAATTGCTGCGATTCCTGTGGGTGCAGCCACAATAACATTCTTGTGAGTTGAATAAATAATGCTTTTTAAGAATGTGGTTTTTCCGGTGCCTGCTTTTCCTGTAAGAAAAATCGTACGGTTGGTATTGTTGATAAATTTGGAAACAGTACTGGTAATTCTATTTTCTGTATTATCGGGCATAGTCAATAGTGTATGATTTCTCTGTGTTTATATCAGCTAACGTATTTGTAAGGAACAACATTTTAACTGTTTCAAAAGTACAGAAAACAATTTATACGCAGAAAAGTAACAATATATTTATAAGTTCGTTAATAAGAAGAAAACCAAACTACTACTTATGTTCTCACACATTTCAAAATCGGCTGGAGTAATTTTTTTATTCCTGGCAATCATTTTAATCGCTGCCTGCCATCGTTACGACGATTCAAATCCACCCGTTTCAAATTTTAAAGATTATAAGTTCGAAGAACCCAAGATCTCTGGAAACACCTTTTATGCCGATCCTTTAAACGGATCACCCAATGGAGATGGCTCTTCAGAAAATCCATGGCGCACCTTGCAGGAAGTAATTGATAGTAACCTGATAGCTTATTTTAAGCATTCCGAAAATTACAACCCGGAATCTGAATGGGTGCCGGTAAATGAGAATGCACCTGTGAAAGGAGGTGATAGAATTATTTTAAGAAACGGGCATCACGGCTATATACATAAAAGTGCTTTTATGTTTAAGGAATGGCTCACCATTGAGGCTGAAAAGGGGCATACACCTGTATTCTCGCAAATAAAATTAGACGGAGCGTTCAAGAAAATTTATCTTAAGAACCTCACCATTATTAAGGAACATTTTTCGGGCACCGGAAATTATTGGGAAACAGAAACCCTAAATCGTAACGATGGATCCTGCCTGGCGCTTCGATCTAACGATTTTTGGGGAAAGGGAAGTTATGTAAAAGCAAACGGATTGGTTATTCGAACCGCTGAAGATATTTCCTCCTGGACCGCACAAAATTGGGTCGATAAAAGTGCAACCGGCATTAGCTTAAGAAGTGCTGAGCACATAGAAATTATTAATTGCGATATTGAAAATGTAAGGCACGGAATTACCATCGAATATTTTTCCGATAATAGTGCAGTCGTAAATAACAAAATAAAGAATTATTGTGGTGATGGCTCCCGAATAATAAGCAACGATGTCTTTTTTGCTTACAATACCATTACTGATTGTTTCAAGGTTGATGATAACCATGATGATGCTATCCAAAGCTATTCCCGCGGAGCGGACAATTCAGCGGGTACAGGTACAATAAAAAATGTCGTGATTCGCGGAAATTTTATTATTGGTACTACTGACTTCTCGAATTCTTTAGCAGGAAATCCACAGGGCATTGGTTGTTTTGATGGTATGTTCGATAACTGGACCATCGAAAACAATGTGGTTGTTACCGATCACTACCATGGTATCTCGTTCTATGGTTTTACCAATAGCGACATAGTGAACAATACCGTAATTGACCAGATAGCAGACAACCCAACCTCTCCGTGGATACGGATCAGTCCGCATAAAAATGGAACTTCCAGTGCCAACTGCAGGGTGGCCAATAATATTGTTTTTAATGCTGTTAGTATTGAAGGCAACAACATTTCAGAAGGCACGAACTATGTAATTGGGCGGGATAATTACAGTCTGGTTTATGAGCTTTTTATTGATCCGGATAATTTCGATTTTCATCTGAGCAATAATAATGTTACTCAAACACACATTGTTAATCAGGGTGAAGTGATCACGCGCCTGGTTTCATCGGAAATTGACAAAGACAATCGTGCAAGAGACGGAAATCCTGATTTGGGAGCTTATGAATATCAGTAGGTTTTAAAAAGTATACCCAAAACCCACAAAGATGGCACTTTTTCCAGCTTCATTATTGAGCGCATTGGCCCAATCGAGGCCAATTGCAATATTGTCATTCATGACCAGTTTTCCGCCAATGCCTATAGACGAATACCAGCCTTTATAGGAATTTCGGAAAAATTGTTCCTGCTCTTCCGGGGAAACCGATGAAAGATCCAAATCATAGGGCTGGAGAATTACCCCTGTGTGAAATAGCGGAACCAGTGCAAGATGCCAGTTTTGTTTGAGTAGCCTGAATTGCGCCATTTTAGCCCTGATCTCGAAATTTCCCAATGCCATCTGTTTACCAACAACTCGGTTTTGATGAATACCCCAAAGTGTACCAAACCCTTCGCCTACCATACCCGATGCGCCGCCATATCCTTCGATGCCATCGGCAAGGACCTGTCGGTTGTAAAAAGAAAGGTTACCAAATGTTGCATCATACCTGAGGCGAAATGCAAACGAAATTCTGTTGGGAATTAGGGCGTAAAACTGGTGGTGTTTGATCGCTAACTGAAGTCCGTTGTTCAGGTTCCCAAAAAATGTTGGATGTACTTTTAAAATGGCTTGTGTCCAAATTCCACTGGTCGGATTTGTAAGTCGGTCGCGCGTATCATATAGCAGCGAAGTATGAAACGAATTGGCCCATCCTCCATTTCTTTCTTCATCCTTTATTATGTCCCAATCAACAAACCTGTCATAAAGTGTTGGTGCATCGACAATGATATTGGTTTCTTCTACATCTTGATTCAATCCTTCAAAATCAACACGGTTGATGTTGTAATAGCCAAAACCGAATCCGGCCTGCCATGCCAACTTTAGTCCGCCAATTTTCCCCTGTAAGTGAAAATCAACTTCTGTCTTTTCCTGTTTGTAGTTGAAAAAGGCTGTAGTAATATATTCCGATGAGGAAGGGTTTTCATAATTGCTGTTGTAATAGGTCTGGTAACCATTAAATCCATAGAAGGGATAGAGATTAGAAATGGAATGTGAAAGTTTAAGTGAAAGGTTCTTTGCACCGTATTGTTTGTAGCGCAAGGAAATATTCGTTTTTCCTTTAGTTCCCCAGGCTGCATTCAGGTTAATCAGCTTGTTGTAATTTGGATACTTTTCGCCGGTACCATAATCATACAAGGTTGCATTAACACCTAAATATATCCCGGACACAGGATCAATATTAAATTCGGGGAATGGAGCCAGGTTATAGCCTGTTTTTGCTGGCAGTGTTTTTGAGTTTTTTAATAACGAGTCGAGTCGAATTTTAGAATTATTACTGGCAGCATGCACATTTAAGACAGCAAAACTTATAGCTACCCATATGAATATAAACCCTCTTTTCAATTTCTTCGAACGACGCATTTATTAAATGAACGGAAGCAAGAATAAATGGTTTTGATTAATGCACCCAATTCCAGTAAAAGCGGCAAAATTAGGTATTTATGGCAAATATACCTGAGTGAAAATTCCTAATTATTGATATTCGTTGCCGATGTAGTCCGAAGGTTTTAAAGCTCATTTTAACCACCTGATCATTCATGTATAAAAATTGAAGATTTTTAAACTATTTTAGCATTAACCAAATAAATATTGCAGTTATGAGACTATATGCTAAAACGACTAAATTTTTTATTTATCCTCTTCTTTTACTTTTGTTGCTTTCTTGTTCCGATGCTGAAAAATTTGAAGGATACACACTCCTTGAAAAACGCTTTGTGAAAGAGGTAAATGCCGACTGCTATTTTCTTGAGCACAATAAAACTGGCGCCAGGATTTTTAAAATAGCAGCTGATGATCCGAACAAAACTTTCAGTATCAGCTTTAAAACTATACCTGAGAATGACTGTGGTACACCCCATATATTGGAGCATGCGGTGCTAAATGGCTCTAAAAATTTTCCGGTTAAAAGTCCTTTCGATGTGCTGGCAAAAGGTTCGTTACAGACTTTCCTAAATGCTATGACCGCGAAAGATCGTACGATGTATCCTGCTGCAAGTCTTAACGAGAAAGACTATTTTAACCTGATGCATGTTTACTACGATGCTGTATTTTATCCGCTTATTTATGACGATCCGCAAATTTTTCAGCAAGAAGGATGGCACCATAATTTAGCTGATGTAAAAGATGAAATTATCTATAAAGGCGTGGTGTATAACGAAATGAAAGGTGCATTTTCAAGCCCTACCCGAGAAATGTATTACAGGGTAAACAAACATATGTTTCCTGATAACACCTATGGATTTTCTTCCGGAGGATATCCTGAAAAAATTCCCGATTTAACCTACGAGTCGTTTGTTGATTTTCATAGAAAGTACTATCATCCTTCAAACAGCTTTATCTTTTTCTATGGCGATGCCGATTTATCGGATGAACTTACCTTCATTGATACTGCCTATCTGGCAAACTTCGATCGGGCCGAAATTAATTCGCAAATTCCTATGCATGCTCCTTTTAGTGAGATGAAAGAAGTAACAGAATACTACTCTGTTCCGGAAGGAGGTAATACCGATAAACAAACATATATAAGCCTGAATTTTGTGATTGGCGATGGCACCGATCAAAGTATGGGTATGGCTTTGGATGTGCTTACCGATGTATTGGTTAACCAGGAATCGGCGCCCATACGTCTGGCATTGCAAGATGCAGGTATTGGCAGCAATGTGGATGCCTGGACCTACGCATTGCGGCAACACTTTATGCAAATCACCATTACAAATGCAAATCCCGGTGATGCAGAAAAAGCAAAAGAGATTGTTTTTAGTACGCTGGAAAATCTTGTTGCTGAGGGACTCGATAAGGAATCGGTGGAAGGAACCATCAACAGAATGGAATTCGGTCTTCGTGAAGGAGATGATGCAAATGTTGGTATCACACTTATGTCGCGCCATTTGCCAGGTTGGATACATGCAGGAAATCCTTTCATCGGAATTGAATATGAAACGCCCCTGGCGGCTGTTAAACAGAGTCTTACAGGGAATTATATGGAAGATATTATTCAAAAGGAGCTTATCGATAATCCTTATAAACTTCTTTTAGTATTGGAGCCAAAACCAGGGCTTGAAAACGAAAAAACAGCTGCATTAAATAAGAAGCTTAGCAATTACAAAAAATCACTAAGCGGCGAAGAGATTGAAGCTTTAGTTGCTTCCACAGAATCATTATTGGCAGCACAAAATAAAGAAGATTCTCCCGAAGCCCTGGCTACCATTCCTATGCTCAGCTTAGAAGATATCGATCCGGAAGCCGAATGGTTCGAAGTGACCGAGAAAGAAGTAGCAGGAAATAAAGTACTTCACTTTAATGAATTCAGCAATTCTATTGTGTATGCTCAATTTAGATTTAATTTGCAGGTTTTACCTCAGGAGATGATTCCTTATGCCAGTATTTTCAGAGAGTTGATGGGAAAACTCGATACCGAGAATTACAGTTATGCCGAATTGGAAAAAGCTTTACGCATCCATACCGGAGGTTATTCTACAGTATTTGAAACTCAATTGGATTCGAGAGAAAACTATGCATTGGTGCCCCAGTTAAAAGTCTCTGCAAAAGCCACTCTTGATAAGAGTGATAAACTTTTTGAACTGGCCGAGGAAATAATGCTCCGAACAGATTTTTCTGATACAGCCCGTTTAAAAACCATTCTTACAAAACAGCATGCCAATATCGAGTCGGGCATTAAGAGCAATGGATTTGGATATACCCGTAAGCGATTGGAATCCTATCACAGTGAAAAGGGCGTATTTTCTGAACTCACGAGTGGAATTGAATACTACTGGTTTTTGGATAAGTTGCTTGGCGACTACGATAAAAATGCAACTGAATTGCTAAAGAAGCTTGAGAATATTTCGGCTTTACTTTATACGAAAAATAACCTGGATTTTGGTGTTACCTGTACCGAAGATGAATACAAAGGTGTTGAAAAACTGCTTACTACAACACTTAATAATTTTCCTGTAAATGAGGTTGAGATGAATGCTTGGCAGCTTGAACCGGTCGTAAGAAATGAAGGGTTTATGACCGCCTCGAAGGTTCAATATGTGATGCAGGGTGCCAATTTATTCGATATGGGATATGAGTATTCGGGTAAATTAGTAGTGCTGAATAAAATACTTACATCCGACTGGCTGCATAAAGAGGTTAGAGTTAAAGGAGGTGCATATGGCGGATTTGGTTATTTCCTGAACACAGGCGAATCATTTTTTGGTTCGTACCGCGATCCAAATCTTACTAATACCATGGAGGCCTATTCCGGAACAAACGAGTTTATTAAGAATTA
>DNTK01000507.1 GCA_003508755.1 Bacteroidales bacterium
GATCGATGTTATGAATGGTGCTTGTTCCTTCGGCAGACAATGCTGCGATGAGCAGGGCCACTCCGGCTCTGATATCCGGAGAAGTCATGGTGGTTGCCCGAAGCTTTACCTTGTGTTCTAGACCAATAACAGTTGCACGGTGCGGATCGCATAGGATAATCTGGGCTCCCATATCAATCAGCTTGTCAACAAAGAAAAGCCGGCTTTCGAACATCTTCTGGTGTATTAGCACACTGCCTTTAGCCTGCGTGGCTACGACAAGAATTACGCTAAGCAAATCGGGTGTTAGTCCCGGCCAAGGTGCATCGTCGATAGACATAATTGAGCCGTCGATAAACGTTTCGATGCTGTAACTATCCTGGGCAGGAATGTAGATATCGTCGTTGCGCTGCTCAAATTGTATTCCTAAACGCTGAAAAGAACGGGGTATAATCCCCAGGTTATTGAATGAAACATTTTTAATCGTTAACTCTGAGCCTGTCATGGCTGCAAGACCAATGAAGCTGCCAATTTCAATCATATCAGGGAGCATACGGTGAGTACACCCACTAAGGCTTTCAACGCCCTCTATGGATATCAGGTTTGAACCGATGCCCTCTATTTTAGCCCCCATACTCACAAGCATTTTACACAGTTGTTGTATGTATGGTTCGCAGGCAGCATGATAAATTGTGGTAGTTCCTTTGGCTAATACGGCAGCCATAATGAGATTGGCAGTGCCAGTAACAGAAGCTTCCTCCAGCAGTATATACCTGCCTTTTAGTTCACGGGCATCTACAGTGTAGAAATTGGCTTTGCGGTCGTAGTTAAAGCGGGCACCCAATTCAATAAAACCATTGAAGTGGGTATCTAACCTACGGCGACCTATTTTATCGCCACCTGGTTTTGGAATATACCCTTTTCCAAATCGGGCCAACAGGGGACCAATTATCATTACACTTCCGCGCAGACTGGCACTTTTATCGCGGTATTCGTCAGAAAGCAGATATTCGATATTAACGTCACTGGCCTCGAATGAATATTTACCCTTACCAAGCTTTTTGATTTTTACACCCAGATCCGCTAACAGGTTTATCAGGTTATTTACATCCACAATATCCGGAATATTGTCGATGATTACCTCCTCGGCTGTTAGTAAGGTTGCACACAGAATTTGCAATGCCTCATTCTTGGCTCCCTGCGGGGTTATCTCACCCTGAAGTCTGTGTCCGCCTTCAATTCTGAAAGATCCCACGTGTAAAAAATTTGGTTAACGGTTTTTCTTAAAGCTTCTTTTTCGCTTACCCTTGTTCATTAATTCTTTTGTTTCAGTAAGGGTAATTTTTGATATATCTATGTTACCACCGGCCATTTCCTGAAGATCCTTTAAAATTACCTCGTTATCTACATTTTCGCGGTTCCAGGACAAGTATGCTTTTTTCATGTGGTTGGCAATCATATTAATCACCTTGTCTTTTTCCTCGCCCTCGGATAATTCGCTGGTTGCCTTCACCATCAGTTCAATGGAGCGTCCGTAATGCTTGTAGCGAATCTGATGTGAGCCATATTCAACTTTTTTGGGCTTTTCAATAAAAGTTTCGGGCTTTGGGGGATCATAGGGATAGTCAATATCCAGATCAAACTTGGCAATAAGTGCCAGGTGGTCCCAAAGTTTATGCTTGAAATCGTTTATATCTCTCAGGTGCGGATTTAGGTTTCCCATAACTGCCACAACCGAATGAGCAAGGCGGTTTCGCTCATCACGGTCTTCAATGGTTTTTATATAATCCACCATCATATGTATATTACGACCGTACTCCGGCAGGATAAGCCTTTTGCGACTTGTATTATAATCGAACGACATGTCAAAAAAAATAGATTGTTTATGCAAAGCTAATTGTTTTTATTTGAGTGACAAGCAGGTTTTGGTGTATTTTACAGAAGATGCAGAAAACACTGATCATTGATTGGAATTTAGTAATCGGGATACAGCAAATAGTTTGTGGCAATATTCTGCTTTCTGCAATTTATGGAAGGGGAATTTTATAGCTCATTTACAATTCTCAGTTTTGCAAATTTCAGCAGCAGTTGCTTTTCTTGCTTAATTTGCTGAAAAAATACAGTAGCCTTTTTATTCGGCATTTCACCTTCTATATGTACTACTTTTCCTTTGCCAAAGCGCTGATGCTCAATAATCATACCTTGTTGAATAGCATCGGGAGCATCTGCTATAAAGTTCGGGTCAGTGGTTATTTTTGGTTTTATGTTCACGTTTCTGTTTCGATTGCCAATCTTTGGTTGAGGGGCAAATTGAGTACTCCTGTTGGCAGCTTCTTTTCGTTGAAAAAGATTTCCGGTTTTCGTTTCGGCAGTTTTTTGAAGTCTCGGATCATCGGTCCATTCGATGTAGTCGACATCAATTTCCCTCAAGAACCTGCTGGGAGAGCAGTCGGTTGGTGTTCCCCATCGATAGCGGCTTTGGGCATAACTTAAGGTAACTTTTTCCATGGCTCTGGTTATGGCCACATAAAATAACCGGCGTTCTTCTTCCAAACCTTTCGGACTATCTTTAACCATGCCTGAAGGAAATAAATCCTCCTCACAACCAGCTATGTAAACATGTCTAAATTCCAGACCCTTTGCCGAATGGATTGTCATAATGCTTACCCGGTTGCGGTCTTCATCTTTCTCTTTGTCGGTATCGGTTAACAAAGAAACATTTTCCAGGTAATGGTTCAGCGTTGTTTCTTCACCTTCTTCACGCGCGGCATCAACAAAATCACGCATACCATTCAGCAGTTCCTCAAGATTTTCGTACTTGCTTCGCTCCTCGGGGGTTGTTCCATTGTATAAATCCTTCATTACACCGCTGGCCGATGCCATTTCCAGAGCCAGTTGGTAGGCATCCATGGAGGGAGTTTTTTGTTGAAAACCAACGATAATTTCGGTGAATTTATGAAGCTTCGAAAGTGTACCATTGTTTAACTTAAGTATATTGTTGTAGCTTGCTGCATTCACTATTGTCTCCCAAAGGCTGATGTCTCTTTCTGATGCAAAAATTTCAAGTTTTCCCAGGGTTGTTTTCCCAATTCCTCGTGCAGGATAGTTTATGATGCGTTTAAAGGCTTCATCATCCTTTGGATTAACCAGCAAGCGTAAATACGCCAACATGTCTTTTATTTCTTTTCGTTGGTAAAACGAGATGCTGCCATATACTTTATATGGAATATTTCTTTTGCGTAGGGCCTCTTCAAAAATACGTGACTGGGCATTGGTGCGGTAAAGTATAGCAAAATCGCTGTATTGCAATTGATTGCTCAACATTGTATCGAAGATGGAAGAAGAGACCATAAATCCTTCCTCAATATCGGTTAGTGATTTTACAATAGAAATAGCATCACCGATTTCTTTTTTTGAATAAACCGTTTTTCTTATCTGGTCGTTATTTTTCTCAATAACACTGTTGGCAGCATTAACAATATTTTGTGTCGACCGGTAGTTTTGCTCCAGTTTATAGATGCTGTAATCCGGGTAATCATTTTTAAAGTTTAAGATGTTTTCAATCATGGCCCCTCTGAAAGAATAAATGCTTTGCGCATCGTCTCCCACAACACATACATTGTTATGTGATTGAGCCAGCTTCTTGACAATCAGATACTGGGCGAAGTTAGTGTCCTGGTATTCATCTACCAAAATGTAATCGAACCGATGCTGGTACTTGGCCAGCACATCAGGGAAGTCACGGAAAAGTATGTTCGTGTTCAGGAGTAGATCATCGAAATCCATAGCACCTGACTTCTTACACCGCGAGGCATAGAGTTTAAATATATCCGCAAGCATGGGGCGACGATGAACCTGGTCGGTTTGGCGGATTCGTTCATCGTGATAATAAACCTGTGGGGTGATGAGCTTGTTTTTTGCACTGGAAATCCGTCCAAGCACATCGCCTACTTTATAAATTTTGTCATCAAGCTTTAATTCTTTGATTATGGATTTAAGGAGACTTTTTGAGTCAACCGAATCGTAAATAGTATAATCCGACGGATAACCAAGCTTATCAGACTCAGCACGCAGAATACGAGCAAAAATTGAATGAAAGGTTCCCATCCACAAATACCGGGCTGAATCATCGTTCAGGAGATTATGAATACGGTCTTTCATCTCACGAGCAGCTTTATTTGTAAAAGTAAGGGCAAGAATCCTGGAGGGTTTAACTCCCTGCTCAAGTAAATGAGCTATACGATAGGTTAGCACCCTTGTTTTTCCTGATCCGGCGCCGGCAATCACCAGCGATGGACCCAGTGTATTTTTTACTGCCTGTGTCTGCGCCTCATTTAATCCTTCAAATAAATTGCTCATTTTCGCTCCGTTTTCTAAATGAAATTGTAACTGGCAAAAATACAAATCTGAAACTGGTGCATTCCATTTCTGACTAAAATTTATAAAGAAGAAGTTAACAAATACAAAATTATTCGTTCCCTGTTTTCTGAGCCAAAATTGGGAGGTTAAGGGTTCCATCCTTGCTGGATGATCTGCTTTTTTGGATATTTTTTAACGCCGGGTTGTATGCTTCATACTATTTGATAATTTTGTGAGTTTAATAAAATAGAATTTTCATTTAGTTGAAATGCGAAAACCTGTTTTCCAGCTTATTTTTCTCCTGCTTATAACTTTTACACCAGCAGCATATACTCAGATTTTAGCTCCCTCGGCCGATTTCTCTGATACAACCTTTTATTATAATGGTAAAACCGACTCGATATTTGTGTTTAATATCGACAATGATTCGCCCTATATTTATGCCGACACAGTAAATTATACCGGATACACCTTTCAATGGGAGTCTTATTCCCCCGGTATTGGTTTCCAGGTCATGGCTGAAACTTCTTCTCGATTAAAAATACCAGCAAGTCCTGTTTCGCAGGGATATCGCCTGGTTTTAAATAATGGAACATCCGATACTGCCGTTTGCTGGGTGTTTAACAACGATTTTGAAGTTGAAATTGTTACCAAAGATGAGGATGGAAATATTACCCAGGATGCCTTAACCAGCGGAGATTGCTTGTTTATTGGGTACATCGAAATGGATTATATCCGGGATACCCTCTTTTATTACAATCCTTCCACAAACGAAAAGCTAACCTTTGAAATGGCGTATACCTACAGGTATGAAACAGAACCAGTGATATCTGACGCAGGTGTTGGCTCGGTTAAAAATGCAGATCCACTCAACAACCGGCTACGTTTTTACATTCAAAACTCATGGTGGGAAGATGCGATTTATACCATTACCATTATCGATGATGCTCAACTGGAACGATCAGACGATGTGAATGTTACCGCTATTCGTCCAAAAGCTGTTTTATTATCTCCCACAGCTGCACCCCTGGATGACCGTGATTTGTACCCTAACAGATCAGAGGCTTATTACAACATATATGGCGAAGATTATAATAACAAACACAAGCCAGCACCAAATTTTTACCTGTTCGAGAGCGAATCAAAGAATGCTGATTCACTCACCTGGCATTTTGGCGATTCAACCTTTGTTACAACAGATACATCTTCGGTATATCATGAATATAAAAACTGGGGAACTTTTAAACCGCGTTTAGAGGTGGTAAATTATTTTGATTTTAGGCGCGAATGCTATGATGTTGATGTAGGAGATGAATTTGAGATTGATCCTCCGCAATTTGCAGCAGGCCAAAAAGGAAGCCAACAGAATGCATTTACTCCTCCAAATGGTGCCAATCCTATTTGGCGAATGGTGGATGTTAGCATTCTCGATTTCGAAATTGCCATTTACAACCGCTATGGTCGTCGTGTTCATTATTTCAAGGGGAATATCCGCGATTGGGAAGGATGGGATGGGCGTGTTAATAACAGTACGAATATGGCTTCCACAGGGGTCTACTTCTATGTGCTAAAAAAGTATTCGGCTACACCAAGTTTTGATGAAACACCTCATGAAATCGGCGATGAGGTTATGAAAGGAACCATTCACCTTTTTAATACCGAATAGTTTTAGAGCATACTATTCAAGTTGCCGGATTGGACTGCCGGAAAATTCCCGCACAATTAACACAAACGGTTATAAATTCTAATAATCAAACAATTTCTTGACCCTTAAGCAGGATTGGTTAAATTTGTTTCCTTCGAAAAAATTCACATTCCATGCAAAAAGCGATTTCTATTCTTGAAAAAATTGACAGTTACCTCGGAGGGCACGACTGGTTTGTATATTTTTTACTGGGCACGGGCGTATTTTTCACCCTTTACCTTGGTTTTCCGCAGATACGTTATTTCCGGCATGCCTTGAAAATTGTCCGAGGCAAGTTTGATAAAAAAAGTGATAAAGGAGATACCTCTCACTTCCAGGCCCTCACAACAGCACTTTCCGGAACAGTTGGAACAGGCAATATTGGTGGTGTGGCCCTTGCTATTTTTCTGGGTGGTCCGGCAGCACTATTCTGGATGCTGGTAACAGCCTTTTTAGGGATGACTACCAAGTTTGTTGAGGTGCTCTTATCGCATAAGTACCGCGAATTTGACAGCGATGGTAAAGTTGCTGGCGGGCCCATGTATTACATGAAACACCGGCTTAATATTAAAACTTCCAAGGGCAAGGTTATAAAAACTGGCTATGTACTCGGAGGGGTATTTGCGTTTGCCACCATATTGTCATCGTTTGGTACCGGCAACTTGCCCCAAATCAATAACATTGCCATTTCGTTAAAAGAAACCTTTGGCATCAATCAATACATTACCGGTGGGGTTCTGGCCATTCTGCTCGGACTTGTAATTATTGGCGGTATAACTCGTATAGCGAAGGTAACTTCGAAGCTTGTTCCGAGTATGGCTCTTCTTTATTTTGTTGGGGCTATTGCAGTGCTTGTGGTAAATGCTGATAATATATTGCCCTCCATCGCATCCATTTTTAGCAATGTATTTACAGGCAGTGCTGCTTTAGGTGGTTTCTTGGGGGCATCGTTTCGCTATGTGTTTAACAAAGGTGTAGCCCGGGGTTTATTTTCGAATGAAGCAGGACAAGGATCGGCCCCAATCGCTCATGCCGCAGCAAGAGCCCATGAACCAGTATCAGAAGGCATGGTTGCATTACTTGAACCCTTTATTGATACAATCGTAATTTGTTTCCTTACCGGATTAACCATTCTATCTTCAGGTGTTTGGACCGAAAAATTTGACAATAAGTTTGATGCAACATCCACATTTTTACTAACAGGTGTATATTCCGACGACTCAGAAGAGGATGTAAAGAAATTATTCCAATTCATAAATTACAGGGATGGGGCAACAGTTGTTAATGATTCTGTGAGTGTTGTCGACGGTGTTATTCAGGATGAGGTTACCATTGTCTCGTCCCGTTCGGTTGCTGAAAATGTGGTGGTTAAAAGAAATAATAGCAATAAACTATACACAGGTAAGCTTGCTGTTGCTAATGGCGTTGCCAACCTGGAAGCTGCAAGAGTCTATTTACAGGGGAGGTCATTATTGCACAGTGCACCCTTAACAACCAAAGCTTTTTCCCGCGGTTTTAAGGGAGGTTGGGGACAATACATTGTCTCAATTGGCCTCTTGCTTTTTGCCTTTTCAACCGCCATAAGCTGGTCGTATTACGGCGATAGGGCAGTAACCTATCTGTTTGGTAACAAATACGTTGTTTACTACCGATTAATATATGTTGCCGGATTCTTCCTTGCTGCTTTTGCCGATACCAATATTGTCTGGGCAATTTCCTACATTACTATTGCACTTATGGCCATTCCAAACCTTGTAGGATTATTGGTGCTCAGTCCGGAAATAAAACGAACCATAAAAGAGTACTGGGTTAACTTCAGAAAAGAATACCCTAACCACAGCTGATAATAAAAACGGGGCTGTCTCAAAAGCACCAAATCGTCATCCTGAACTTGATTAACTCTGTTGAGCTCTCCCGATAAATCGGGATCGGTTGGCTTCGCCGAGCTAAAGGTTCAGGTTCTCATAACTTGCAGATAATCAACAATTAGATTCTGAAATAAATTAACTTCGTTGAGCTACGCTGTGCTTCGGTTCAGAATGACGGTAATGTTTTAGCTTTTGAGACAGCCCCTTTTTTGCAAATGAAAGGTGATTGAAGTTTATTCTTTTGTTAATGCCTCAACAATTTTGGCTTCAATTTCTTCAGCCAGTTCGGGATTATCAAGGAGTAATTGTTTTACAGCGTCTCGTCCCTGTCCTAGGCGGGTTTCGCCATAGCTAAACCAC
>DNTK01000530.1 GCA_003508755.1 Bacteroidales bacterium
CCACCATTACCGGGCCTTGTGCACATACATTTAAACATGCGGTTGTTGATACAGCCACATCCAGTCCACGATCAGCGGCTTCCTCAGAAACATATTGCAATAAATCCGTAGCGCCTTTTTTATTGCAGGCACCCTGTGCATCACCGGCTACCCGGTATGAGTTGCACAATAGAATTAAATATTCTGGCTTTTTCATATAAATATATATTAAGTTGAAATTTTACGATTAATAATTGATTGCCATAGCATTACTTGCATAATCCATCGCACCCTACAATCGATTCAATTTGGCAGTTGCATGGTTTTACAATAATGCCAAGGTTATTAAGACCATTCATTGGTTTATCGCCAATCTGTTTGGTATATAAAACCTTACAATCTTTTATTTCCTCATAAACGGCCGACAAACGATCTATAGAATATTCGTGATCTGCTGATGGTTGATCAGAGCTATCGCTTGCGCAATAGGGAGTTACTACCCGCTTTTCGATTGCTTTAATATCTCCGTTTTTTATTTCATAAATGTGAAAACTGTCAGCCTTTCCAAAATGCTGATCCACTTTAATTCCATCTGATGTTGTTATTGCTATTTTCATTGTTATTATATTTTCAGACTTAAGATAAGAGCCAGGATTCAAATTCCTGGAACAATCTTTCTCGCTATTGTTATATTATGTTTATCATTCAATCATCCATTTATTATCCGCATCCTTGTCCGTTTCCACCACAGCTATCACCGCATTTACCGAGGGTTGTTTTCAAGACAGACTTTAGTTTGGTTCCTTTGTACACCGCATCAAGGCCATTATTAATTAAACCAGACATTTCAACAACTGCGATACCCACCCGCTGCAGTACTTCAACCGGTCGTGCTCCTACTCCATTCACTAAGATGTAAGAACAATCGTTTAGCGCTTTGGCTAATTCAATCCAGCGTAGGTCGCCATTGCCTTTCGCGGGAGTTTTTCGCTTCTCAACAAGGTGATAACCCGAGTCTGTCTCTTCAAATATCAACATTTCATCAGCTTCTCCCAGATGCTTATTTATCATGATACCCTCATAACTTGCCACCGCAACATATTTCTTTTTCTCTGTTATTGCCACAGGCATGGCTGCACATTGGCTGATTAATTTGTAAGCTTCCTTATCATCCTTACCCAACATACCGGCAGCATCTGCCCTGCATCGGGCACAGTGTGTCATTGGTTTTATATGCCTGGCAATCTTTGCTGTTATTTCCGACATAAATTCACGGGTAGGTTTAGGAAAATTCTCCATATTGCTGCCTTCTGCCGGAATAAGAGGAATGCAATTCATTGTAGATGCACCCAGTTCCCCTACCTTTTCGGCAACCTCCTCAATTTCATCATCATTGATGCCGGGAATAACAATGGTATTAATTTTAACAGTTATTCCTGCTTTTACTAAAGCAATTAAAGCTTCAACCTGGTTTTCGAGCATGGTTGCAGCAGCCTCTTCTCCTCTGTAAACCCGCTTATTATAGCGGACCCACTGATAAATTTTTGCCAGCGTTTCGAGGCGGAAACTATTGATAGTTATGGTAACATGTGTTACATCTAAATTGACCAGTTCCTCGATATAAGGCATGACATTTAATCCATTTGTCGACAAACAGAATATCTTATCCGGAAATTCTTTTTTTATTAGACGAATTGAATCAAGTGTTTTTTCTGGTTCTGCAAAAGCATCTCCCGGGCCGGCTATGCCAATGGTCGAAATATTTGTAATTTTCTGAGAAATGGCTCGCAAGTAGTTCACTGCCTGATATGGAGTTAAAACGGAGCTCGTAATACCGGGGCGACTTTCATTGATGCAATCATATTTACGGTTGCAATATCCACATTGCACATTACATTTTGGTGCAACAGGCAGATGCACTCGGGCATATTTTAATTTAGCCTCCTTGTCGAAACAGGGATGTACTTTTGTATTTGTTCTTGTTTCCATAGCTGTATAGATTTTGAGAAATAAGATGTGAGAGGTTGAGACAATTTTTTTCTATCATCTCATCACTCAAATCCTATATCTGATGACTACATGTATTTATATCCCACTGGCGAATGGTCTTGTTTATATTCAATCAGGGTATTGGTTATTAAATCGAAAAGCTGTTGGGTACCCTCGTAACCTACGTGCAGAATTCGTTGCCCTCCCATCCGATCATGTATTGGAAATCCAACTCTGACCAATGGAATGCCAAGTTTTCTGGAGATGTAATAACCTTTGCTGTTTCCTATGAGTAAATCAGGTTTTAACTGTGCACAAGCTTCAGCAATATCTTCAAAATCGTAATTATCATGAACAGGAATTTCGTTTCGGGGAAGTACTTGTTCATCTATTACTTTTTTTAATAATCCACTATTACCTCCAGAAGCGCAAAGTATGGTTTCGATACCCAATTCCTCAAGAAAAGCCACCATTCCTACAACAAAATCCTCTTCACCGTAAACAACAGCGCGTTTTCCGAACAAATGTTTATGTCCATCAATATATGAATCAACAAGCCGACCTCGCTGTTTTTTATACTTTCCAGGAGTTTTTTTCCCGGTAATTGTTTCGAGTGCATTAAAGAAGAAATCGGACTCACTAATTCCTATTGGCAGTCCAAGATTAATTCTGGGTATCGAGAAATTATTTTCAAGATACTCACCGGCTGTTTCTGCTTTTGGGTTAAACTTATTAAGAATATATCCTAATTCAATGGATGCTTTTGCAGCACCCATGGCTTTTAGTTCATCCAATGTGGTGCCACCCGCAGGTATTTTCTCATAATTACCGGTATGCTCATTATCCAAAACATCTGAATAATCTACTCCAAGCATCTGATCTATGCCAAAAGAGGAAACAATTTCTCTTAAATGTCTGATGTCGGCAGGCGATAAAAAGCCAGGAAAAAGATTTAAGGCATCAGCAACTTCGCCTCCGCAAGCAAATGCTTTTACCAGAGCATGAATGGCATTGTGAAAACCATCGGTATGTGTACCTGAATAACTCGGAGTATTTACAAATACAAGTGCGGGTAAATTGGTTTCCCGTGCATATATTTCCTTGTATTTATGAAGCAACTTTTGCATGTCGTCGCCAATGGTTTCGCTTAAGCAGGTGGTGGCAATTCCAATGAGCTCTGGCTTGTATTGGCTCGAAACATTCTGCAATGCTGTAAATAAATTAGCCTCTCCACCAAATATTGCTGATTCCTCAGTAAAATTAGTTGAGGCAATGTCTACAGGTTCTTTGTAGTGGCTAATCAGGTAGCGTCTAATGTATGTTGCACAGCCTTGCGATCCATGAATCAATGGAACACATCCGGCTACTCCTTTAAAAGCTATACTGGCCCCGAGGGGAGTGCACACTTTACATGCATTCCTGGTTGATGTGTATGTTTTTTCTTCAATATTTTTCATCCCTGTTATTTTTTAATCTAATTCTATCATTTCGTAAACCTGAATACCGGACTTAAGGCTGTAGCATATATTTCTTTGGCAAAATTGAGCATACCTTCATATCCTGCCAGGGCCAATTTTCGTTCATGATTGTGATCACAAAAGCCTAATCCGAGTTTATATGCGATGGGCCGCTCTTTGACTCCGCCGATAAGAATATCAGCTTTGGTATCTTTTACAAGTTGTGTTAATTCTAAAGGATTTGTATCATCAACAAGAATGGTTCCTTCATCACTGATCTCTTTCATGATTTTATAATCGTCTTTATTCCCTGTTTGCGAACCCACAACAACTGTTTTAACGCCAATCATCCGAAGCGCTTTTATCAACGAAATGGCTTTAAATGCGCCGCCCACATAAACAGCAGCCTTTTTACCCTTTAGAGCTTTTTTATATTTTTCGAGTTCAGTGAGTAAGGTACTAACCTCATCACGAACTAACTCTATGGCCTTGTTCATCATATTATTATTGCCAAAATATTTAGCTACCTCGTAAAGGGCTTCCGACATATCCTCTACTCCGAAATAGGAAACCCGCTGGTAAGGAATGCCGTATTTTTCTTTCATTTGCACAGCCAGGTTGCTCATTGAGCCCGAACATTGCACAATGTTAAGTGCCGCTTTGTGCGATTGACGAATATCGTCAACACGTCCATCGCCGGTAATGGTTGCTACAATATTTACTCCCATCTGCTCATAATAATCTCTAAGTAGGTATAACTCACCAGCAAGGTTAAAATCGCCAATAATATTTATACTTTCGGGAATGGTTTTTTCATCACCCATTGTACCAACAAGCTTCATCAATGCATCGCATGCAACTTTGTATCCATCCTTTTTTGTACCTGCAAACCCAGGTGCCTGAACAGGTATTACATCCAGATCCTTTTCTTTACCAACTTTTTTACAGATGGCGTCCACATCATCTCCAATTAACCCAACAATACAGGTTGAATAAACGAAAGCCGCCTTGGGCTTGTATTCGTCTATTAGTTCTGTTAATGCGGCGTAAAGCGTTTTTTCACCTCCAAATACCACTTGCTTTTCCTTCAAATCTGTTGAAAAACTAAGGCGATGAATTTGTGGACCTGAGGAAAGCGCTCCCCGAATATCCCAGGTATAGGCAGCACAACCCACAGG
>DNTK01000252.1 GCA_003508755.1 Bacteroidales bacterium
ACCCTTGAATGGCCTCGCCACCTAAAATAAAGATGGTTAACAAAACAACAAAGGTACTAATGGATGTATTGAAAGTACGACTTAATGTGCTGTTAAGAGCCATATTTATAATTTCGCGTCGTTCCCGTTTTGGATAAAGCATCAAGAACTCTCGGATACGGTCATACACAACCACTGTATCGTTTATCGAGTAACCAACCACTGTTAAAATCGCTGCAATAAATGCCTGATCGATTTCAAGTGAGAAAGGCAGCAATCCATAGAGCACAGAGAATAAACCAAGTACAATAATACTATCGTGAACCAGTGCTGCAACCGCTCCTAAACCAAACTGCCAGTTTCTAAATCGAAGGAAAATGTATATAAACATAAAAACAAGCGCCACTCCAAATACGATAAGTGAGTTTCGTTTAATATCATCGGCAATGGTAGCTCCTACTTTCTGACTACCTTGCCAGTATTTACCACTTTCAAAAAAGGTTTCATAATCTACCTCGCCACCAATTAGAGGTTGAAGTGCAGTAAATATCTGTTCCTGGATTTTATCATCCACTTCAACACCTTCTTCATTGATCATATAACTTGTGGTTATTCGAACCTGGTCGGCAGAACCATAAGTAATTACTTTAGGTTCTTCTCCAAATTCTGCAGCAAGTGCATCGGCGATTAGCTGATTATCGGTAGGCTCATCGAACTGAATAATGTAGTTGCGACCGCCTGTAAAATCAACTCCTAAATCGAGCCCCCGAATACCGAAGATTGACACTAAACTTATAACCAACACAATACCAGAAATACCGTAGCTCAGTTTTCTTGATTCAAGAAACTTAACCTTTGCGTTTTTAAAGAAACCTTCGGTTGTTTTTGTTGAGAATGTAAATTCTTTTTTACCATCGAGCTGACTTTCGATAATAAGGCGTGTTATGAATATTGCCGTAAATAATGAGGTAAGAATACCAATAACAAGGGTGGTGGCAAAACCTTTAATCGGACCAGTACCAAATATTAGCAGAATTATAGCGGTAATAAGCGTGGTTAAGTTGGCATCGATAATAGCAGAAAGGGCATTCTTGTACCCGTCTTTAACGGCCATTTTTAGACCTTTCCCTGCACGAAGTTCTTCACGTATACGCTCATAGATTAGTACATTCGCATCCACCGACATACCAATGGTAAGCACAATACCGGCGATACCAGGCAGTGTTAAGGCAGCTCCCAACGAAGCTAACACCCCCACAATAAAAAACATGTTTACCAAAAGTGCAATATCTGCCACAAGACCTGCATTGCGACTGTAATAAAATATCATATATAGCAGAATAACCACAAAGGCAATGGCAAATGAGCTACTACCACTTTGCACAGCTTTGTGTCCAAGCGACGGACCTACTACTGTTTCCTGGATAATTCTGGCAGGAGCAGGAAGCTTACCTGATTTAAGAAGGTTAGCAAGGTCGATGGCTTCATTAACTGAAAAATTACCGGTAATGGAAGAATTACCTCCTTTAATTTCGTTCTGAACAACGGGAGCAGAAAAGACACGATTGTCCATTACAATGGCAATCTGACGGCCAATATTTTGTGCTGTGAGGCGCGCCCATGTCTGTGCTCCTTCAGCATTCATCGACATTGAAACATATGCGGAAGAATTAGCTTCATCGAATTCCTGTCGGGCAGATGTAATAGCATCTCCATCCAATGGTGCCTTACCATCGCGACCAGCAGCTTTAATAGCATACAGCTGGAAATAATTGGTAGGCTTCTTCTCATTATCGGCAATTGCCTTATTAGCCCATAAAAACTTTACATCGCGAGGGAAAAGGTTTCTCTCCATGGCCATGGCCATGTACAAGTTTACCCTGCCCGTATCTTTAAAGTGAGCATAACCAATTGCTGAACCTTGATAAGGTTGACCTGTATTGCGGTCGATATTTGGTTGAAATATCTGGAAAAAGGGGTATGCCACAGCAATATCTTCAGGAATGGAATCACCGCCCTCAGCAGATTCACCTTCGACCATCGATAGTAAATCATCCTCTTCTGATGTTATTTCAGATGCTTCCTCCGCCAGCGGTTCTTCTGCTTCAACAGCAGGTGTTTCTGCAACCTCTGCTTCTGCTGCCTCGCTTAAGACTTTTTCGGCTTCGAGGTAATTGCGAACAACTTCATTCACTTCTAACAGGCCTTGCTGTAATTCTGCACTTTCATAGGTTTGCCAAAACTCGAGATTTGCCGTTCCCTGCAATAGTCTGCGAACACGATCCCTGTCTTTCACACCCGGAAGATCAACCAATACCCGGCCAGCAGTTTCAAGTTTTTGGATATTGGGTTGAGCCACACCAAACTGGTCGATACGAGTACGGATAATGTTGAATGCATTGTCAATAGCGCCTTGCGATTCCTCTCGAAGTACTTTAATCACATCTTCGTTGGATGAACCAAAAGGTATTCTGCTGCTTAGTTCTTTTGTTCTGAATAACGATTCCAGGCTAGCATTGGGTGCAATCAATGAAAATTGTTCTCCAAATAGGTCTATAAAATCTCTGGATGAGTTCAACTGTTCTTGTTTAGCAAGAGCTAATGCCCGGTTTAGTGTGGTGTCGGTGGGACTGCTGGACAAGTTACGTATTACATCTGTTACTGAAATCTCGAGGATGATGTTCATTCCTCCTTTAAGGTCAAGACCAAAATTCAGTTCGCGTTCGATACATTGCTGGTAAGTAAACATGCCAAAGAACACTTTTTCGTTCGTTACTGAATCAAGGAAATATTGTTGCCTTTTTTCGTCGATTGTGTTGGTTACCGGATCGGTAGCATATTCAACAGCTTCGTTTCTAACAGATACAGCTTTAAATGTAAAAGCAAGCTGATAAATACATACAAGTGCAAGCGCAATGGCCAATGTTAAAATGGCTCCTTTGTTTCGCATTTCTTATTGTTTTTAAGTTATTTACGTGTGCGTAAAACGCCTATTTTACTAGAGGCGCAAAGATAAAGGAATTTTTTAGAAGAAAAAATGGATGTTCCTATAATATTGCATCATCGCTGGCCTAAGCCAGAGAAGCAATTTTATCCATAATTTCCTTGCCCAGTTTCTGGGCCTTTTCTTGACTAAAACTTTCCGAATAAATTCTGATAATGGGTTCCGTATTTGACTTTCGTAAATGCACCCATTCTTTTTCAAATTCAATCTTAACCCCATCAATCAGGTTAAGTGTTTCGCCCGCATAGGCTTTTTTAACCCCTTCGAGAATGGCATCAACATCAGTGCGGGCAGACAATTCAATCTTATTTTTCGAAATAAAATAAGACGGATAAGTTCTGCGTAATTCAGAACATGTAAGTCCGCTTTTTGCCAGGTGTGATAAAAAAAGTGCAATACCAACCAATGCATCGCGACCATAATGAAGTTCCGGGTAGATAACTCCACCGTTGCCCTCACCACCAATAATG
>DNTK01000010.1 GCA_003508755.1 Bacteroidales bacterium
AGGAGTCGAAGGCTTTCTGAGATCAAAATCTCTTTGGCTTCAATATCCTTTACCATAAGTGCTGCATTTGCTTTCACCAGTGCCATCGCATTTTTGGTCTGATGGTCCTCCGCCACATTTGGAGAAGGTACCAACACCGATGGTTTACCCACAAGGCATAGCTCCGACAAGCTCAATGCTCCTGCCCGGCTAATAACAAGGTCTGCAACATTATAGGCCAAATCCATACGGGTAACAAAATCCAATATGCGTATATTTTCTAATGCATAATTAGCCAGTTGTTTTTTAATGTCTTCGAAATAGTACTTTCCTGTTTGCCATACAATCTCAATGGGCTCTGTGATTAATTTATCGATGTGGGCTAAAAGTGCCTGGTTGATGGTTCGTGCTCCAAGGCTCCCTCCCATGATAAATAATACCGGGTTATCTGATTCAATACCGAAATGCTTTCTTCCTTCTTTTCTCAGGCTGGGAGAGACGTCTATTTGTCGGACCGGATTTCCCGTATTAATTAGTTTACCGGCAGGAAAAAACCTCTCCATACCCCCATAGGCTACACATATGGTTTTCGCTTTTTTAGCCAGAAGCTTATTGGTCACTCCGGCATAGGAGTTTTGTTCCTGCAATAAAGCAGGCACACCCATTTTATTTGCGGCACTCAGCACAGGAGCGGAGGCATATCCACCTACACCAATCGCTATATCGGGCTTAAAATCTTTTATTATTTTTCGTGCTTTTCTTTTGCTTTTGAAAAAATCAAGGATAACCCGGACATTCTCGAATGTTAATTTTCGAATGAGACCACGCACCGGGAGCCCTATAATTTTATAACCGGCAGCTGGTATGCGTTCCATCTCCATTCGATTATCAGCACCAACAAACAATATATCGGCATCGCTGTAGCGTCTTTGAATTTCATCGGCAATGGACAGTGCCGGGAAAATGTGGCCCCCTGTGCCTCCCCCGCTGATTAATATTTTTAGCTTATGCTTCATCCGGTTCTTCGGTTTCGAGTGCAACTTTTACAACTTTCGTTTCTATGCTGCGGCTAACGCTTAAAATCATTCCAAAAGCTGCCGCAGTGAACAAGATTGATGTTCCCCCCATCGAAATGAGGGGCAGTGGCTGGCCTGTTACGGGAAATAGTCCAACTGCAACTCCCATATTAACCATGGCTTGCAACACCAGGATGAGCGTTAGTCCAAAGGCCAGAAAAGCCTGGAATGTTCGAGTGCTTTTATTGACAATGGCACCGGCCCTGTATAAGAGATATAGATAAAGAAAAATAACCAGTAACCCGAAAAGTAGTCCACCTTCCTCAACAATGATCGCAAAAATAAAATCGGAATAGGGGTGCGGCAGAAAATTACGCTGAATACTGTTTCCAGGTCCCTTACCTAAAATACCTCCGGTTGCAATAGCAATTTTTGATTGCTCGGCCTGGTAGTTTTCGCCTGCCTCCTGCTCGGTAAAATTAACTACTCTGTTGCGCCAGGTAGCCCAGCGGCCTTCCCAGTTTGAATTTAGTGCCAGAACAATAAGGCCTGCTACCGCCAAAACAGCCAGGGTAGATACCCCAAACAAATAGATAGTTTTTATACGACCAATAAACATGAGTACCAATGAAACAGCAAATAAAATAGCTGCTGTTGAGAGGTTAGCCGGCATTATGAGCATACAGGTAACCACTACCGGTATAATTAGGGGTAAAAAACCCTGCCGATATGACTTGATGCTGTCTTGTTTTAATGAGAGCATCCGTGCCAAAAACATGATAAGGGCTATCTTGGCCAAATCAGATGTTTGAAAAGTTAAACTGGTACCGGGCAGTGTTAACCAACGCGATGCCTGGTTAATACTGGTTCCGAACAACAGCGTTATACCCAAAAGAGGGATTGATATATAAAACAAAAGTTGAGCAATTCGTGAAAAATACCTGTAGGGCACTAAATGGATAAAATAGATGACAAGAAATCCAAAGAATAAAAACGAGGCATGCTTAATAAGGTAGTAGGTAACATTGCCTGCCTTGTATTTATATGCGAGAGTGCCGGTGGAGCTGTACACCGCCAGCAATGAAATGATTGAGAGTGTAAAAATAACCCCCCATATCACCGGGTCACCTTTAAAATATTTTTTTAGTTTTTCTGTCATCGTTTCGTCATCCTGAATTTATTTCAGGATCTTTTTCTGTTTACTTGTATTGGACCGGATCCTGAATCAAGTTCAGGATGACAGTGCGTTTTACAATTCGCGTACACACTCCTTAAACTGTTCTCCTCTGTCTTCGAAGCTTTTGAAAAGATCAAAGCTGGCACATGCCGGAGACAATAATACAGTATCGCCTTTGTCGCCAAGCTTATAAGCTTTTGTTACGGCTTCTTTCATAGTAGAAGCATCTACAATTTTTTCAATATCATCTTCGAATGCTGCATGAATCTTTTCGTTATCGACACCCAAGCAAACAATGGCCTTCACTTTTTCTTTTACCAGCGACTTTAGTTCCGTGTAATCGTTTCCTTTGTCTACTCCGCCAACTATCCACACAGTTGGAGTGCTCATGCATTCAAGGGCATACCAGGTTGAATTAATGTTCGTGGCTTTTGAATCATTAATAAACTCGATGCCATGAACCTTGATGAAACCTTCCAGACGGTGTTCTACCCCTTTAAAGTCTCTCAGGCTTTCACGAATAACTTCTTTTTTAATATCGAGAACACGGGAAGCAATACTGGCAGCCATAGAATTATAGGTATTGTGCTTCCCCTTAAGTGCCATCTCGGAAAGCGGTATCGTCATTTTCTCATTGCTTACATTCACAACCATGTTTCCATTTTCGATGTGAGCACCCTGTTTTACTTTTTTGGTTTGTGTGAACTCGAGTTGCTTGGCACGCATGACTATTTTTTCCAATTCTGAAATGGTTATTTCGTCATCGGAACAGTAAATAAAGTAGTCGTCTTCTGATAAATTTTTTGTGATTCTGAATTTCGAATCCACATAGTTTTGCATATTGTACCCGTAGCGATCGAGGTGATCGGCAGTAATATTTAATAAAATTGCTATGTCGGGTTTAAATTCAAACATTCCATCCAATTGAAAACTGCTTAACTCAATAACATAGTAATCATATGATTTTGTGGCGACTTGAAAAGCAAAGCTTTTTCCCACATTACCTGCCATACCACAATTTAAACCTGCTCGGCGTAACATATGGTGC
>DNTK01000114.1 GCA_003508755.1 Bacteroidales bacterium
GGCGTAAGCATGAGTGGAGATTTAAAAAACCCTGCTAAGAGTATTCCAAGGGGTACGCTTTTGTCGGTATTGGTTGGTTCCATCATCTATTTTGCTATTAGTGTTTGGTTTTCGCTAACGGCTGCGCCCGAACAATTGATTTCAAACAACAGTATTATGATCGATCTGGCACTCTGGGAGCCATTGATATATGCCGGTATCTGGGGTGCTACCTTATCCTCGGCGCTGGCCAGCCTGCTTGCAGCACCCCGCACCATGCAGGCCCTTGCTTCAGACGGAATTATTTTTCGCTTTTTAGGGAAAGGACGAGGTGAACGGAACGAACCTATAGCAGCTACTGTTTTCACATTTTTACTGGTTGGAATAATTGTTTACCTGGGCGATCTGAATACCATTGCTCCTGTGTTAACCATGTTTTTTCTGATTACTTATGGTTCTGTAAACTTTATTGCCTTTATCGAAAGTTTGCTGCAACGTCCCGGATTCAGGCCCTCGTTCAAAGTAAACTGGATTTTCTCCTTTGTAGGTGCATTGGCTTGCATTTGGGTAATGTTTATTATCAATGTATTGGCATGTGTAATCGGATTTGGTTTTGTGGCCCTGTTGTATTTTGTGTTAAAGCGTTCGCAGCTGCAGCGCAACTGGGGGGATACGCGGCAAGGCATATGGAGTGCCATCATACAGTATGCCCTGGTAAAAATGGAAAGTAAACGCTTTCATCCAAAAAACTGGCGCCCCAACATCCTCCTTTTCAACAGGGGAAAGCAGTCGAATCTTTATTTGCTTAATCTTGCCGGTGCGCTGACCAGAAAAAGTGGTTTCGTTACATCTATTCATCTCTATAAAACCGGTGAAATAACCTTGGGCGAATTAAAAAAGGATCGAATCGATATTCGTGATTTAATCTATGCTAAAGGAATTACCGTATTCAGAAGAAGTGTGGTAGTGAAGGACCTTATTCAGGGCCGGATTTTGGCCGCCCAGGTTAATGGACTTGGCGGCTATAAGCATAATACGGTGATAATAGAGTGGCCCGAAATTGAAAAAGAATGGTTTGCGCGGAAAGACAAGGAAATCAAAAATCAATTTAAATTGGTTAGAGCCTTTAATGACCTAAACATAAGTACATTATTGGCAAAAACAGCTACACACGAAATCCACAGCGAATACAAACAAATAGATGTATGGTGGGATCCCAACCAGGATAATGGCAGCTTTATGCTGTTAATTGCTCACCTGATAACCCTCAGCAGAAGAAAGAATCCTCCAAATATTACGATAAAAACTGTGGTGCTGGAAGAAAAAGAAAAAAACATAAGAGTCTTGTTGGAAGAACTTGTCAGGAAATCACGCATCAAAGCCGATATAACCGTGTTATATCCCAACTCTGCCGACCGACAGAAGCTTGAAATAAAATACAAGCGCATTGTAAAGACCCGCAAAGCAAGGGAGCAGGCGCTTAGTTATATGGGCAAAATGAAGGCATTTTTTAAAACCAATAATGCTGCCCCTAAATACGACACACCCATAAAAAAGGCGGATAGAAACGAAAATGATTTGCTTGACAAAGAAGAAAAGCAAATTCGCGAAGAGATATCGACTCAGGTAGAAGAGCGCGATGCCTATATTATTCGCGAGAATATTCAACACATTATAGCCAACAGCTCAAAAACCGCAGATTTGGTCTTGTTGGGGTATAAAATACCTTCAGCAGAAAAAGAACAACAATACATCAATAAGATGAATGATCTTGTTGGGCAATTGCCGGATACCTTGCTGATAAATTGTCCCTTCGAAATCAACTTGTTTGAATAATATAAAAAACAATTCGTAGAACTATTCCCCGTTTTTATCCTTCTTAGAAAAAGCCCGGATAACACCACTATTCTGAATGGCTTCAGAAGCCTCTGTTGCTTCCAGTATGGCTGTATTCAGACGGTAAATAAGTATTTCGATAGAATCGGCTAAGGCAGTATCGCTAACTACCCGGTTTAGAATATTACGCTCATTGGTTAGGCGATCAGACATAAGCTCTAAATTTTTTGTTGTAATGGCCAGGTTCTGGCTCGACTGATAGAGATTGCTCGATAAGCTGGTATCGACAAACAAGCGACCAAATACCCCCTGCCCTTCATTTATTTTTTGCGTAATCTGTCCGATATTTTCTGATATAAGGTTAAGGTTTCGACCCACAGAGTCCAACTCGGAAGTCAGGGTGGTGTCGGAAAACAACTTGCCAAATACGCCAGCACCACTGTTTACTTTTTCGGTTACCTCAACCAGGTTTTGTGAGATTGTGGCGATATTTTTACTCGACTGCCCTAAATTACTTGTAAAGCTGGTATCCGTAAAAAGCTTTCCAAAAACACCATCGCCCCGATTAATCTTTTCCGATATTTCGATTAGGTTATCACCAACCACACCAATTTTTTGTGCCGACTTTCCTACCTCCTGCATAATTTCATCGATGCTTACAGGCTGCATGGAGGGTAATGTATCGCCTTGCTCAACCGAGTTATTTGAACCATCGCCGGGTAAAATAAACACCATTTTATTTCCCATGAGGCCTTCTGTACCAATTGTAGCTACAGAGTTCTTCTTAATAAAAGGAACTACCCCCTCATCAATCGACAACCGAACAAAAACAGAGGTATCGGTGAGAATACGCATACTCACCACGTTACCCACATCAATACCGGTAAAACGCACGGTGTTTCCAACCTGCAATCCTTCAACATTTCTAAAAACTGTATTTACCTTGATATCATTACTGAAGAGGTTTTGTTTTTTTCCGATAATAACCAGTGCTAAAAAGAACAGGCTAAATCCGAGCAAAGTAAAAATGCCCAACCGAAAGATGTATTTCTTTTTCGTATTCATAGCGTTTCTATTTTTTACGCAGTAAGTTCCTGACCAATTCGGAGGAATGGTTAATAAGCTGTGCATAGACATCATCTGCCAGTACCCTTCCCTTGTCCAGAACAATTATCCTGTCGGCAGTTTTTGTGATACAATTAATATCGTGAGAGACAATAATGGCAGAAGTGTCAAATTTACTGCTTACTTCAACGATCAGATCCGAAATTTCCGCAGAAGTTGCTGCATCCAGTCCGGTGGTTGGCTCGTCGTATAAAATAATCTGCGGAGCAAGTACCAATGTACGTGCCAATCCTGCTCTTTTTTGCATTCCTCCGGACAATTCCGAGGGGTATTTTGATTTAAAATCAATCAATCCGACACTTTCCAGGGTATGATCAATGAGTCTATTACGATCGGATACCGCCATATCTTTTTTATTCCTTACCAATGGGAAAAGCAGGTTTTCCTCAATGGTCATTGAATCGTAAAGCGCAGCTCCCTGGAATAAAAAACCGATATTCTGCCGGGCAACATTCAGTTCATCTTCGTTCAGATCCGTGAGTATTTTTCCAAAAAGATTGATGGTTCCGCTATCGGGTTCAATGAGGTTTACAATACACTTAATTAATACGGACTTTCCTGTACCGGAACGCCCCACAATAGCCAGGTTTTCATTTCTATGGAGTGTGAAGGAAACATCATCCAGAATTTTAATGCCATCAAAAGTTTTATTCAGGTTTAAAACCTCCAAAGCCGTTGTATTATATGCCTGATTATTGTTATTCATATTCTAAGGCGCTGCATTTTACTCTATAAAATTAGGTTCGTAATCTGCACAGCGAGCAGGTCAATAATAAATACCATGACCGAAGAAATAACCACAGCTGTATTGGTAGCTTTACCTACCCCTTCGGCACCCCGGTTGGTATGATAGCCGTAATAGCAACTAATTACACCAACTGAGAATCCAAATAAAATGGTCTTTATAAAGGCCGGAAACACATCATGAAAATAGAGATCGTTAAAGGCCTCTTTAACAAACAGCCCGAATGCATATCCCTGATGCATGGATATGCCAAGGTAGGAACCCACCAGTGCTAAAAAATCGGCATAAACTACCAGCAAAGGGAGCATTAAAGTGGTGGCAGCTACCCTTGTGACAACCAGGTATTTCATCGGGTAAGTGCCCGACACTTCCATGGCATCAATCTGTTCGCTCACACGCATCGAGCTAAGCTCGGCACCTATTCCGGAACCTACCTTTCCGGCAAATATCAGCGATATAATTACGGGTCCTATTTCAACAACAACCGAAATAAAAACCATCCCCGGGAGCCAGGCCTCTGCGCCCAGA
>DNTK01000195.1 GCA_003508755.1 Bacteroidales bacterium
GCAGAAGAGTTTTTCGATTTAGAAAGCGACCCTGCTGAACAAATTAATTTGATTCACAGCGAGAAACATCAGGAGCAAATAAACGAAATGCGCAGGCTTCTAATCGATTGGTTAAAAGCCCAGGGAGATTATATTGATGTTTATGCCATGCCATATTCTATTCATGGGCCAAAACCACACGAGATATTTAAAAACAAAAATTGAAATAATATGGGTACCCACAGATTAAAACCAGCTTGTTTCATATGTGTTTTTTTCTGCGTTTTTACGCTCTGTGCATTTGCAGATGAAAAGGAGAGTAACCAGCCAACAAGTTTAACTGTGAATTTTCTGTTGCACCCCGATTTGGTGTTATTTGATGGTTATCCTGTTAATATCGAATTACGGGAAGCCGTGAACCGTGACGAGAAATTTCAACTGGTCGAAATTGCCCATTCACAGCCTCTTTTTGGCTGGGTAGTAAATTCGTCTAAAAGCAACACGCTTCAATCCGCTTATCGGGTTTTGGTGAGTTCAAATCTAAGCGACCTACAAAACGATTCAGGCGATGTTTGGGATTCTGGTAAAGTTGAAAGCGACCAATCTATCAATGTTAAATATTCAGGTAAAGCTTTAATTCCTAAAACCGTTTATTTTTGGAAAGTAAAAACCTGGGATAATCAGGGCATTGAGTCAGAATTTTCAACAACACAGCAGTTTCTTACCGCTGAAGAATTATCGGTATATCCGGGAGTCACAACGTATCCATTGAATAAACAAGATTATTCGCCTACCCACATAACAAAATTAGCTGATGATTACACGTTAATTGATTTTGATAAAGCCAGATTCGGTAGGCTGCGGATAAATTTGTTTGGAACTAAAGAAATTGATACTGTTTCTATTCATCTGGGGGAAAAGGTTAAAGATGGAAAAATTGATAGAAACCCGGAAGGAAGTGTTCGATACGAACTGATCAAGGTGCTTGTAAAACCCGGTTGGCACACCTACGAAGTATTGATTCCGCCTCATTACTACCAGGGAAAACCCGACCGAATTTTACGAATGCCCGATTACATCGGTAAAGTAATGCCTTTCCGATATTGCGAGATTGGGAACTACCCATCGGAATTGATAACCGCTGATAAAGTTCAGCAAATAAGTGTTTTTTATCCCTTTGATGAGGAAGCATCAAGTTTTTATTCTTCCGATACGGTTTTAAATGCTGTTTGGGAAATGTGCAAACACACCATCAAAGCTACCAGTTTTTGTGGGATGTACGTCGATGGTGATAGAGAACGCTTCCCACGCGAAGCTGACTCTTATCTCGCTCAGATGACTCATTATGGGGTTGAAAGAGAATTCTCATTGGCAAGATATACACACGAATTTCAAATCACCTATTCCAGTCAGTGGACAGAGTGGCTGATGCACGTGGTTTTAATGGCATGGGAAGATTTTATGGAAACGGGCGACACTAGTTCGATGGCACATTATTACGAGGATTTAAAAGCCAAAACCTTAATGGATTTGGCGCGAGAAGATGGTTTAATCAGCACGCGAACCGGACTGGTAACCTGGGATGTAATTAATGCGGTACACTGGAAAAAAACCGAGTGGCAACGTCAAAAAAAGGATATGCCTAATTTCCGCGATATTGTTGACTGGCCGCAATCCGGTGAACTGGGGTTATCAGAAAGACAAGGCGAAACCGATGATTTTGAATTTGAAGATATTAACACAGTTGTAAATGCATTTCATTTCCGAACCTTGGTTTTGATGGAGCGAATAGCTAAACAATTGGGCAAAAATGAAGAAGCTTTGTTATTTGAAAGTCAGGCTGAACTAGTTAAACGGTCATTCAATAAAATTCTATTAGATAAAAAGACAGGAATTTATGTCGATGGTGAGGGCAGCACACATAGTTCTCTTCACGCCAATATGTTTGCTGTAACATTTGGTTTGGCGCCCGAAAAAAATTTACCTAAAATAATGGAGTTTATAAAAAGCCGTGGCTTGGCCTGCAGTCCCTATGGAGCCCTATATTTATTGGAATCTCTTTTCCAAACAGGCAAAGCTGATTACGCACTTGATTTAATGACGCAGCAATCCGACCGCGGCTGGGCACGTTGGATTTATGAATTTGGCGCAACAAATGCCCTCGAATCGTGGGGACCTGAATTTAAGCCCAACCTCGATTGGAGTCACGCCTGGGGTTCGGCACCTGGAACTACTATTCCGCGAAAATTAATGGGGATCGAACCCATCGAGCCCGGTTACCGAAAAATAAGGATCAAACCTCAACCGGGCTGGTTGAAACATGCAGAAATAGAATTACCAACTATCCGTGGAGATGTGCATGTTGCATTTCAGAATGTCCCGGGCGAAAAATTTGAACTGAATGTTTCCATACCAGCGAATATGCAGGCAGATGTTTTTCTTCCCAAATCGGGGGGTAGAATTGTTCTTTTAATGAATGAAGAGCCAATTGAATTTAGAGAAACTGAAGGCTTTGTAATTGCGAAAAACATTGGTTCTGGAACAAGAAATTTTAAACTAATTGTGAAAAAATGAGAAAGATGAAGATCAATTTTTTTTTATTGGGCTTTTGCATTTCATTCTTATCAGCTTGCGAACAGCCGGTTACAAATATGCTTTCCGAAGAAGAATTCAAAAATCCATCGGCAGAATATAAACCCCGAACCTGGTTTCATGCCATGAGTGGAAATATGAGCAAAGCCGGTTTAACAAAAGACCTGGAAGCCATTGAGAAAGTGGGTATTGGTGGTATTTTACTTTTTAATGTTACGCAGGGAATTCCCAATGGGCCAGTAAAATACAATTCGCCTGAGCATCAGGAAATGTTAAAACATGCCGCGATAGAATGCGAACGATTGGGGCTGAGTTTTGGTGTGCACAATTGTGATGGTTGGTCGTCGAGTGGTGGGCCATGGATTAGGCCTGAACAAAGTATGAAAATGGTGGTTTGGAGCGAAACCATTATAAACGGTGGAGATGTGAATATTCAACTTCCACAACCTACCACACGGAAAGATTACTACGAAGATATTGCTGTTTTGGCTTATCCATCTTTAGAAACAGAAATAGCAGACTTTGAAAATAAACCAAAAATAACGGCCTCAAACGCGAAATTCGATATTATTATTGCCAACGATAATCGCTTGGATAATACAACCTTAATTGAGAAAAAAGGTGACGAAAATCCATGGATTCAATTTGAATATAAAAAGGCGCACGAAGTTCGTTCGGTATTTCTCGTATTTAAAGATAGAAATGGAGAAGCTGTCTTGCAAACTTCGGATGATGGCAAAAACTTTAAAACCATTCGTGAGCTCTATAAAGTCCGAACAGGAAAAGAAGAGTGGGCTATTAACGATAGTTTCGAGCCGGTAAAATCGAAATATTTCAGATTGCAGCTAAATCAAACCATGACTTTTAAGGAAGCCAGATTGCTTTGTACGCAGTATGTACATAATATTTTGGGGCGAACCAGTATTGCCAGAACGGAAGACAATGAAATGACTCCGATTGGAGAACCAGCTCAGGGAATGGTAATCGATAAAAACAAGATTATTGACTTAAGTTCCAAAGTGGATTCCAAAGGCAAATTAAAAGCAAATTTGGCCATAGGGAGTTGGACTATCATTCGTTTTGGCTACACTTCAACTGATGCTTATAATCATCCGGCATCTGACGAAGGGCGTGGTTTAGAATGTGATAAATTTAGTCGCGAAGCTTTCAAAATTCACTATGATGCCTTTGCGAAAAAGGTAATTGAAAATACAAAAACAGTAGCGCCCAATGCTATGCAATATATCGAAATCGACAGTTACGAAATGGGTGGGCAAAACTGGACACAGAATTACGACCGTATTTTCAAGGAGCAAAAGGGGTACAATATCATTGAATTTTTGCCCTTATTTGCCGGGCGTTTTGTAGAAAGTGCCGAAACATCGGAAAAAGTTTTGTGGGATTTACGCGATGTAAATTGCAAACTAATGGATGAAAATTACTTTGGATATTTTGCAGAACTCTGTCGTCAAGATGGAGTTAAAAGCTACATTGAACCGTATGGATTTGGCCCACTTAATGATTTGGATGTGGGTGGGAGAGCGGATATTAACATGGGCGAGTTTTGGATGAACCGCGAAATGACAATGGTACAGTCTGCCGTTTCAGCATCGCACATTTATGGAAAATCCGTGACTTCGGCAGAATCTTTCACATCAACTCCCGAAATCAATTGGAAAGGAAATCCTGCCATGGCAAAAATATCGGGTGATAAAGCCTGGGCATTTGGAATTAACGAGTTTATGTTTCATCGTTTTGCTCACCAGGCAAATACGCACGTTAAACCGGGGATGACCATGAACCGCTGGGGCTTTCATTTCGACCGTACTCAAACCTGGTGGGAAAACGCCGGAGCCGACTGGTTTCAATACATGGCGCGCGGGCAGTATCTTTTGCGTCAGGGAGTGCCGGTATCCGATTTGTTGGTTTTTGTGGGAGATGCATCGCCCAATTCAGTGTATTTACGAAAAGACTTTGAGCCTGAAATTCCTGCCGGAACCAACTTCGATTGTGTAAATACTGATGTGTTGTTAAACCGCATTGAACTAAAAAACAACGCCTTGGTTTTGCCCGAAGGAACCGAATATAAGATGTTGGTGCTCCGAAACTGTAAGACTTTAAAACTTGAAACGGTAAAACGAATAGCTGAAATCTCACAAACAGGTATTCCAATAGTGGGCGAAAAACCATTGCAATTAGCTGGGTTTAATACTTCTGAGGAAGAAAAGGCAGAGTTCAAACTGTTGGTGGATGAAATTTGGAAGCAAGAAAAAATATATACCAATTTTAACTGGACATCAATTTTTGAAAAGGAAAATCTAAGGTCTGACTTATCGATTGCCGGGCGTAGTGACATTAACTTTATGCACCGTTTTACCGCCGATGCCGATATTTATTTCCTTTATAACCCTGACTCACTTGCTCGTCAGTTGGAATGTAATTTCAGAGTTGAAAACAAAATTCCGGAGTTGTGGAATCCCATGACTGGAGAAACCTTAAAATCGGGACAGTTTAAAAATAGTGGTAGTACCACAAAAGTTTGGATTAATCTTGAAGCGGAGGAATCTGTATTTGTGGTTTTCAGAGAATCGGCTAATGGAGTCTTATCTGTTTCAAAAAGTGACAAATCAAATGAAGGGGTGTATTTTTTAAATGCGGATAATCAGTTAATTATGGAAACTCCTGCTGAAAATACCCCGATAGAAATTAAGGGTTCTTGGGAAGTGGAGTTCTTGAAAGAAAACGATTACGAAGCCAAACATGCCTTTACGCAATTGACAGACTGGAAAGATAATGCGGATGAAAACATTAAGTATTATTCCGGAACAGCTATTTATCGTAAAACTTTTAATTGGGACAATGAGGTTTTAGCATCTCAAAACAAATACATCCTGAAATTGGGTGATGTGAAAATAGTTGCCGAAGTGATATTAAATGGCAAAAACATAAGTATAGACTGGATGCCACCATTTAATGTGGATATTACCAATGCTTTGCAAAAAGGAGAAAATCACTTGGAAATTAAAATAACGAATCAATGGTCTAACAAATTAATAGGAGATGAACGTTTCCCTGCGAGTTACACTGGCTATGAGCTGGAAGGTAATTTCCCAAAGGGAATAATGATGGATTGGTATTCCAATAACGAACCCATGCCTCACGGAAAAAGGACTACATTCTGCACTGCATCTTTTTATAAAGCTAATGATGAATTAATGCCATCGGGTTTGTTAGGCCCGGTGCAGATTATTATGGAAAAAGTAAAGTCCATTGA
>DNTK01000198.1 GCA_003508755.1 Bacteroidales bacterium
GTACAACAAAGCAGAAAAAGCCAGTACAATTGCAATGGATGCCGCATAGGCGGGCACAATCCAATTCAGGCTTTTGCTATTACCAAAACGATCTCCCAGCTTAGTTTCGAACCTGCTAAGATGGCCTTTCTGGGGCTCTGCCGGTTCATGTAGTTCATTTCTTATTTTTTGTTCAAGCAAATCCATTATTTGTTGTTTAACCTTTTTACAAGCAGAGCTTTTGCCCGTGCATATTGCGATCGTGAAGTAGAGGAAGATATTCCTAATATTTCTGAAATTTCTTCATGATCGTATCCTTCCAGCAAATAAAGACTAAGTATGGTCCTGTAGCCGTCGGGTAGGTTGTGTATTTCGTTTTTTATTTCATCAGCAGTTTTTTCTGCAGCAACAGTTTCGTCATTTGTAGTATATGCCGGAACACTTGAATAGTTTTCGATGGATTCGAAGTTTATTTTCCTTGCTTTCAGATAGTCGATGCATTTGTTCATCACAATCTTTTTTAGCCATGCTCCAAAACTTACTTCACCTTTAAACTCTTTAATGTGACTAAATGCAGAAATAAAGGCTTCCTGCATCAGATCCTCTGCCTGATGCCTGTCCTTTACCATATTTAAGCTTACTGTATACATTGCCTTGTAATAGATTTTATAAAGCTTAAGTTGTGCTCTTCTGTTCTCTTGTTTACATTCTTCAATTAGCTTTTTGTGCTTATTGAAGTTTTTCTCCTTTTTAAATGAAACCATTCTCTACTTTAATAGACGATAATTATCGGGCAATGCTGCATGAAATTAATTAAAAAATACAAATAGTTGGTTATTTTTATCTACAGGCAAAAAAAACGCCCCTTTGTCGAGGGGCGGATGGGGAGGAAGTTAGTTTTTTCTGAACAACACAAACATGAACTAAAATTATTTCGCTTATCTTATTGCTTAACTGTCTGCAGGGTTTTGTTGCCTTAACTACACGACACGAGCATTATTCAGATTGAGTTAAAAGTCAACGCATATTGAAGGATTAACTTCCAGGTGTTTATTCTCTTTACCAGTAAAAGGTGACCCTATATTTGCAATTAAAAATAACACAATTGGAAAAGCAAATTGTAATTCGCTATAAATCAAAGTTATAGATAAGACTTGAAGATTGAAAAAAAATATAACTTTTTTTAAATTTTGTTCAGCAAAGCAAAGGCAACCTTTAATCCATCGGCAGCTGAGCTGATAATTCCACCTGCCCATCCGCTTGCTTCGCCTGCAATATAGAGGTTTTGAAACTTAGAATTAAGCTTTTCTTTATCACGAATGGCTTGTACAGGAGAAGAGGTTTTACTTTCAAGACCAATTAATATACCCTGTTCATATCCAAAAAGCTTATTAGTGAACTGGTTCAACCCTTGTTTCATGGTGGATATCACTTGTTTTGGCAGCAGGCTTGCAGGATCAAAGCTGTTCAGACTGAACGGATAACTCGATTCGGGAAATGATTGTGTCGTTTTTCCTAGCATGAAATCAGCTATTTTTATGGAAGGGGCATTAAAGTTTTCCGAAACAGTGAAAAAGCCTTGTTCAAGTTTTTCGAGCCAATCAATAGCCTCTGATACTGATATCTCGCGGCCGAGAAGTGCATTTAAATTTATACCCGCTACCACAGCTGCATTGGCAAATCTACCATTGCGCCGATAGAGGCTCATGCCATTCACAATATTGCTATTGGCATAAGCTGTTGCAGGAACAACAATGCCTCCGGGGCACATACAAAATGAATAAAAGGGCTGTTGATCGATCGATGCGGTAAGACGGTATTCAGCAGCTTTTACTCCAGGTAATCTGGAAACTCCCCACTGTGCGTTATTTATTAGTTCCTGGTGGTGTTCGGCCCGCATACCAATGGCAAAATTCTTTGTCTGAAAGGGAACCCCTTTTGAGATCAGCATCCGGAATGTTTCGGTGGCTGAATGGCCGGTGGCAAATACCACAAAATCGGCATCCAGGTCTCCCTTTGATGTAAGTACCTTCACAACTTTATTATCCTGAATAGTAATGTTTTGAACGAGTGTATCGAAAAGGAAGGTGCCACCAAGGGCTTCAAATTTAGCCCGAAGATTGGAAGTTATACTAAATAAATTGTCGCTCCCGAGGTGGGGATGTGTCATATATACTATCTCTGAAGGGGCACCGGCTTCAACGAAACAATGATAGATGTAATTTCTCTCTTTCGATATTCCTTTAGTGCGCGAAGTAAGTTTTCCGTCTGAAAATGTCCCCGCACCTCCTTCTCCGAAGGCATAGTTATTTTTAGGGTCGAAATCTTGTGTTCTCTCAAAATGTTCAATGCTGTGCCTGCGTTTGGCTACTTTGCTGCCTCGTTCAATAATTGTAACTTTTATTCCGGCTTCGGCAAGTAATAACCCAGCAAATATTCCGGCTGGTCCACTCCCTACAATAACTACTTTGTGTTTTGAATTTTTGTGAGGGATTTCAATAAATTCGAAAACCGGCTCCGCACCGTGCTTTAATTCATCCGAGCTAACGCCTACTCTATATTGCCAGCAAATGTGCTTTTTATTTCTGGCATCGAGGCTTTTACGCAAAATTTGAAAATTGAAATCCGTTAATTTGGATATTTTCCGGATATGTTTTTTTATTTCATCTTCGGAAAATTGAACAGGTACACGAATTTCCAGTTCTTTATACCCCATTTTAGCTGTTACTTGATAAAAGTCCCATTTTCATATGTTCCTTCCTGAGTAGTGCCGTCGGACCAGGTATATTTACCTTTTCCATGAAACCTGTTTGATTTAAAATACCCTGTATATTTGTCCCCGTTAGGGAAAAAGAAAATACCATAACCATCCTGAACTCCATTTTTCCATTCTCCGGTATATTTAGAACCATTTTGCCAGGTATAGGTGCCCTGTCCATGAAACTGGTCATTCTGCCACATACCGTCATAGGTATCTCCATTGGTGTTATTCAACTTACCAAGTCCGGAACGTTTTGAATCAAGCCAATTGCCTTCATAAACATCGCCATTTGAATACACATACTTTCCTATTCCCTTGTTGCAGTCACCTGATACACAGCCTGCCTGTGTTTGACTAAATAATGGGAATGCAATCAATGCACATACGATTAGTGTGATTAAATTTTTCATACCCTTGATATTTTGTTTCAATTTACAAAAAATGAATTAGCTAGAATAGCTTAGCGCTGCATATTTTTCATGAGTGGGTATCCAAATACAGAAACCAGAATTAGTGCTGTTCCGGCATAAAAACCTGCCGACATGAATTCAGTTTCGCCGAAAAAGATAAAAGCCATAATGATGCCATAAACAGGTTCCAGGTTTATCGATAGTGCAACGATAAATGCCGAAAGTTCCTTCATAACATCAACCTGTATAGCAAATGCAAAAGCAGTACATATTAACCCTAATATCAGCAAATAAACGATATCACTCGTTGGAAGTATAAAGAAACTTTGAGAGAATCCTCCGGTTAGAAGCAGGAAGATCGAGATTCCAATAAATCCCCCCATCATTTCATAAATGGTGAGTATTCGGGTAGAGTGTTTTTGTACAAGTATTTTATTCAAGACAGTAAATAAACCTGCTAAAAATGCCGAAATAATTGCCACTATTATGCCTGTAGCGTAATTCGTTTCGAACCGGAAGATTAAATAGAGGCCAAGAATTATTAAAAAACCAATAAGTACTTCAATTAGGTTTATTCCCCGTTTTAATAGCAAAGGTTCAAGAATACTGGTGAATAGTGTTGCAGAAGCAAGGCATCCTAGGGTTACGGAAACGTTCGAAAGCTTTATGGCTCCGAAAAAACTAATCCAATGAGCGGCAACAATAAACCCAACAAGAATAATTCTTATAAAATCGCCGAGGGCTATTTTTACTGAATACCTTTGAAAAATAAACAATAGTGAAAGTCCGAGTGTGGCAATAAGCATTCTGTACCAAACCAGGTCAATAGCTGAGATACTGATAAGTTTGCCAAGAATGGCAGTGAAACCATAAATAAACACAATAACATGCAACTTTGCCAGGCTGGCAATTTTCGCTTTCTCCAATGCTAATGCTTTCTAGTTTATAAAGAATAAATATAGCTATTTGGAGGGCATTAATTGAATGTTCATAAGATTTTCTGATAAAACAAAACAAGCTGATAAACCATACCTAGGACAGTTCGCTTAACAAAGCATGTTTAGATTGCTTTAAGAGCCAATAGTTTATTTTTTCAAGAAGGCGGTTCTTATCCAAGGGTTTAGGGATAAAATCTTCGGCACCGGCACGCTGTGCTTCTTCTTGTTCTGTGCTCATTGCGTAGGCTGTTTGCACAATAATGGGTACATTATTATTCAGTTGTTTTATCTCTTTGGTTGCCTCCAATCCATTTAAGAGGGGCATATTTAAATCCATTAGAATGATGTCAACAGAATTATTTTTATACAAATCAACAGCTTCTCTACCATTAGTTCCGCGTAAAACCTTTGCACCTGTTACGGATAAAATGTTATGTATTAGCTTGTAGCTAGGATCATCATCTTCGGCGACCAGTATTGTATAAGAAGAAAAATCAAAATTTGGATTTTTGACGGAAATCAATGATTGTTGTGAATCTGAGGAAGGAATATATGGAAAGGTAAAAGTAAAGGTGCTACCAACGTTTTCCTGAGATTTGACAGTTATTTTCCCACCCATTAACTCAATAATTTGTTTTGAAATTGCTAATCCTAGTCCTGTACCACCAAAATTACGGCTAATTGAATCATCGGCCTGTCTGAAACGGTCAAACACAATACCCTGTTTGCTGGATTCAATTCCGATTCCACTGTCCTTAACCGAAATCCTCAACACACCGTTTGTCGCGGAATATATCACTTCAATTTTACCTTTTTGAGTAAACTTAATTGCATTATTAATCAGGTTAATGATTACTTGTTTAATGCGACGTTCGTCCGTAAACAAATGCAATGGTTCATCTGTTTCTTTTACTAAGGAAAATTCAACCTCAGGTTTGTGCTGACGCACATAATTACTGTAATGGATATAGGTATCTCTCATCACTTTATCGAAGTTGGTTTCGCGGTTTGATATTTCGAGCTTTCCGGATTCAATTTTAGCTAAATCAATGATGTCATCAATAAGATTTAAAAGCATGGCACCACTTTCCTGTATTTGATTGATAAACATATCGGCTTCTGTATTTCGCTCAAATTGATTAACAAGTAGCTCAGAAAAGCCAAGAATACCGTTCATGGGCGTTCTTAGTTCATGACTTACATTGGCTAAGAACGCAGTTTTTAGCCGGTCGGACTCCTCGGCTCTTTCTTTTTCCCTCTGAAGTGCCTGAATATATTTCACACGTTCAGTAATATCGACAATAATACCACGGTATCCTCCGGTATTTTTTCCGGTTTTGATAACATTCATATAAAGTAATGCAGGAAAAACAGTACCATCTGCTCTTTTAGCTTTAAACTCAAAAGTTTCAACGGACTTTTTTGCTTTAATATGAGTAAGTGCTTTTTCATCTGCAATTAAGCTATCGAGATTCACATAGCTCCACTTGCTGGTTTCGTATCTGAATTTGGATAACCATGTATTATTAACAAAGGAAAGTAATCCATTGCTGTTGGTCTCGAATACACTTAAAGGAAGTAATTCGGCCATCTCCCGATACCTTTTTCTTTCGGCACTAAGTGAGAGAACGGCTTCATTTCTCTGCAATTCGCGCAAGTGTATCGATTCGGCCATGGAATTAAATTGCTTATTTATGTTAGCAATCTCCCGGGTTACCCTGTTAAATTTAAGTTTATTGTTTTGTTTGAAATCATTATCTACGAAATCGGCAATATGTCGCGATAGAATTCTAAGCGGATTTGTAAGTTTTTTAGCTAAAACAGAGCTTAACAAAGCGCTAAGGAA
>DNTK01000544.1 GCA_003508755.1 Bacteroidales bacterium
ATTTACTGCCGGAAATAGGGGAGAATCTGTACGATCCGATTGCTGGGTTGAATTAAACCTTACGAGCAAAAGTTCGGTGCGCATAAACCTTATTAGTAAGGTAAAGACTAATTATGGAAAATCGATTATTGAATTGGCTCAGCAGGTATTGGCCAGTTACAAAATCAATAAAGCCGAATTAACCATTGAAGACAAAGGTGCGTTGCCTTTTGTTTTAGCAGCCAGAATCGAATGCGTTGTGAGGCAGGCCATAAATAGCACGGTATCTTATTTCGATAAAATTGACAATTCAGATTTTTACACAACGCCGCGGAATCTCAACCGATTTTCGCGTTTGTACATTCCTGGCAACTCCCCAAAACTTATGATAAATGCGGGAATTTATGGCAGCGGAGGCATTATTCTCGATTTGGAAGATTCTGTAGCTCCCGAGAAAAAAGATGAAGCTCGAATATTGGTTAGAAATGCACTGGCAACAATAGATTTCAGAGGCAGCGAACGAATGGTGCGAATTAATCAATTACCGCTCGGATTGGAGGATTTAAAAGAGGTGATACCATTTCGACCGAATTTAATATTGCTGCCAAAATGCGAAAGCGCTGATCAGGTAATTGAAATAGATACAGTCATCACCGAAATTAATACGGACAAAAATTTTCCTATTTATATCATGCCTATTATTGAAAGTGCTCTGGGTGTGATAAAAGCCTATGAAATTGCTTCGTCTTCCGAAAGAGTGGTTGCACTGGCCCTGGGCCTTGAAGATTATACAGCCGATATAGGAGCACAGCGTACCCAGGAGGCACATGAATCCTTCTATGCACGCTCTGCGGTGGTCAATGCTGCCCGGGCAGCAGGAGTACAACCAATCGATTCTGTTTTTTCGGATGTGAATGATATGGAAGCCCTTGCCAGAACTATTCAGGAGTCAAAATCGCTGGGTTTTGTGGGAATGGGCTGCATTCACCCGCGCCAGGTAGCTGTAATAAATGAATATTACAGCCCAGACAAACAAGAAATAGCCAGGGCAAAGAAAATAGTGCAAGCATTTGACGAGGCTCAAAAAAAAGGATTAGGAGTTGTTTCATTGGGTTCTAAAATGATTGATCCACCCGTTGTTGAAAGAGCGGTAAATACCATAAATATGGCCATTGAAACCGGTAAACTGTCAAAAGAATGGAGGAATGAAGATGAGTAGGGAGATGATAAAAAATGCAGCCGGACGCTTTGTTCCCACAGAAATAAATGGGGAAAAGATAGTTCCATTCAAGGGGGTAGGTAAACACCTTCCTCAAAACAACAGGCATGCTCCAAAACTTAGTTCGAATGCTCTCTTCCCGGCTGATGGAAACAAGCACGTGGCCTCATTAAAAGAAGCATTAATAAAAGCCGGACTAAAAAGCGGAATGACCATATCGACACATCACCATTTCAGAAATGGGGACCTGGTCGCCAATAAAATTTTTGATATTGCTCACGAATTAGGAATTAAAGATTTAAGATGGTTTCCGTCTGCTTCTTTCCCCTGCCATGCTCATTTGCTTCAGTACCTGGAGGATGGCACCATCAGCCATATCGAAGGAAGCATGAATGGCCCCTTGGGTAAATTTTGCTCAGAAGGGAAGATGAAAAAGACAGCAGTGCTGCGATCACATGGCGGTCGGTACCAGGCTGTACAAGATGGGGAGGTAAAGATTGATATTGCTGTAATTGGAGCTGGTTGTGCCGACTCCTTTGGCAATGCCAATGGTGTACAAGGTGAATCGGCCAGTGGATTGTTGGGTTTTGCCCTGGCCGATTCGCAGTATGCTAATAAGGTTATTATTGTTACCGATCACTTGGTTCCTTTTCCATGTGTCCCATGGCAAATTCAGGGAAATTATGTCGATTTCACTGTGGTTGTTGATAAAGTGGGCATCCCTGAAAAAATTGTTTCCGGCACTACCAATGTAACGAAAAGCCCCGACAGGTTGCTCATCGCTGAGATGACCGCCCGATTTTGCGAAGAAGCAGGAATTATCAAAGATGGGTTTTCATTCCAGGCAGGTGCAGGAGGTACGGCCCTTTCCATTGGAATTTTCTTTGGCGAGATAATGCGCAGGAAGGGAATAAGAGCCCGCTTTGCACGCGGTGGCAGCAATAAATATCTTGTTGAAATGTTGGAGGAAGGTCTTGTTGAGTATATCCTCGATGGTCAAACATTCGATTTAGAGGGAGTTCGCTCTATGCGGGAGAATCCCAATCATGTATGGACAAGTCCTTTTACCAGTTACAATTACCATAGCAAGGGGAATTTTGCCGGTATGGTGGATGTAGTAATTCTCGGAGCTACTGAAGTGGATGTGGATTTTAATGCCAACGTAGTAACTCACTCCGATGGTTATTTGCTCCACGGAATCGGAGGATGGCAAAACTGCTTGTTCTCCAAAACTGTAATTCTGCCTATACCGTTGTTCCGCGACAGGATACCGGTGGTAGTTGACGAAGTTACAACACTTTGCGGTCCAGGTGAACTTATTGATGTCATTGTCACCGAGAGAGGCATTGCCATCAATCCTTTGAGAAAAGACCTCATAAAGACTACAGAAAACTCAGGTCTTCCTATTAAAACGCTTCAGGAACTTAAAGACGAAGCTGAGCGTATTTGCGGAAAACCTGAAAAACCTCAGCTTGACAAAGAGGTTGTGGCTGCCATTAAATGGGTAGATGGTACGGTGATAGATGTAGTGAGGAAAGTAATAATGCCAGAAGGCAGGAGTTAGAAAACAGAAGATATTCTTCGGTCTTCAAGCTTCGGTCTTCAAGCCAAAAATATATTATACATGAAAAGAACAATAGTAGCCATGCCAGGCGATGGAATTGGCCGGGTGGTTTTGGAAGAAGCAATGCGGGTAATTGAAGCTGCAGGCTTCGACGCCAATTATGTCGAAGGTGATATTGGCTGGGAATTCTGGTGCAAGGAAGGTGATCCCTTGCCACAGCGTACCATCGACTTAATTGAAAAACACAAGATTGGGCTTTTTGGTGCGATTACATCCAAGCCAAAAGATGAAGCTTTTGATGAGCTTTCGCCTGAGCTGAAAGACAAGGGCTTGGTTTATGCCAGTCCAATTGTGAGACTCCGTCAGCATTTTGGTCTGGATATTTGTATGCGACCCTGTCGATCATACAAAGGAAATCCATTAAACTTTATCCGGCGCGGACAAAATGGCACCATTGACGAGCCACAAATCGATGCGGTAATTTTTCGCCAGAATACTGAAGGATTGTATGGTGGCGTAGAATGGAGTCATCCGGAAGGTATAGTATTGGAAGCCTTAAAAAGTCATCCGCGTTTTGAGAAAAATTTTGGGCATGTTCCACCGGAAGAAATTTCAGTATCAACCAGGATATTCACCAAGAATGCAACGGAAAGAATTCTCAGGTCCGCATTTAACTATGCTAAAGAGAATGGTTACAAATCGGTTACAGTGTGTGAAAAACCAAATGTAATTCGTGAAACTTCCGGAATGATGTATAAGATGGCTCAGGACATACAAAGGGCAGATTTTCCTGATATTCAACTCTGGAATACTAACATCGATGCCCAGATGATGTGGTTGACAAAGAATCCCGAGGATTATGGAATTATTGTTGCCGGCAATATGTTTGGCGATATCGTTTCTGATGGATTTGCAGGTCTAATTGGAGGGTTGGGCTTTGCTTCCAGTGCCCAGATGAATCCTGAATCGGGTGTGGCCGTATTTGAACCAACCCATGGTTCGGCTCCAAAATACGCCGATTACGATGTATCTATTGTTAATCCTATTGCCATGATAGAATCAGCTTGTGCCATGCTTGAATTTATTCATGAAAAAGATACCGCCCAGAAAATACGTCGTGCAGTGGCAGAGGTAATTGCTGAGGGAAAAGTACGTACCTACGAAATGATGAAATTTTCAGGAAAACCCGATGTGATTGAAAAGGGGGCTGTCTCAACACAACAGATGGCCGATGCTATAATTAGTAAATTGTGATGGTGAAGAAACAAGATGTAGTTTGCTAGTAACAATCAGTATATTAATGCTTTAATGCGTACCACATTTTACCAGATATATTCTAAAAATAACTGCAGTGAAAAAAGAAATTCTAAAACTCTGGCCCGAAATTGAATGGATAAAAGATACAGTTCTTCAGGAAAAAGTATCAAAAACATGGGAATTGGCGCTCGAAAAAAGTGTGCTTACACCACATGATTTAAATGCCATACCATTCACACTTCTTTGTGGGCCTCACTTGAAGGTAACCTTTATGGATCATAAAAGAGCAGTTGTGCATATTGCAAGAGATGCCGGAAATAAAATGAACGATTTCTTCAAGGAGGAACTACCTGTTAATATGGATGTGTTAATTGCCGGTGCCATTCTGGCCGATGTGGGTAAACTATTAGAATATGAGTTGGATGAGCAGGGTAAATCGTACCAGGGAAATTATGGTAAATACTTGCGCCACCCTTTTTCGGGTGTATCACTGGCTGAAAAATGCGGTATTCCCCCAGAGGTGTGCCACATTATTGCTACTCATGCAGGCGAAGGGAATATGGTTAAACGATCTACGGAAGCTTACATCGTGCACCATGCTGACTTTATGACCTTTTTACCTTTTAAAGAACGACTTCAAATATAAGACATCAACCTGAATTTGATTCAGGATCTGATCTTGAATAGTTTTAGTATTAACCCATTCTGAGTTAGTTTCAGAATTACGAAAGAAATGATGATGACGATCATTGAAAAAATCCTGGCAAAACACGCAGGAAAAGAAAAGGTTACACCTGGCGAAATTGTTGACATCGAAATTGATGTGCGCCTGGCACGCGATTTTGGTGGGGCCAATGTAGTGAAGAATTTGGAAGATAACGCATTGAAGATTGCCGATCCCCAAAAAACGTTCTTCACTTTCGATTGCAACCCTACTGGATCCGATCAAAAGTATGCTGCCAACCAACAAAAATGCAGGCTCTATGCACGTAACAATAACATTCAAGTCTACGATATAAATACCGGTATTGGAACACACCTGGCCATTGACCAGGGCTTAGCTTTACCCGGCTCTACCTTGGTTTCAACCGATTCGCATGCCAATATCCTGGGAGCCATCGGAGCTTTTGGGCAGGGAATGGGTGATCGGGATATTGCAGCCGCATGGGCCAGGGGATCGGTGTGGTTTAAGGTACCCAAATCAGTTAAAGTTACACTGAAAGGTGCTAAACCAACAAAAATATCCGCAAAAGATATCGTATTAAATCTGTTAAAGTATTTTGGTGCTAACTCATTGTTGGGTAGCGCCGTAGAACTCTATGGCATTGCCATAAACAGTCTTTCACTTAGCGATAGAATAACCATTGCTTCCATGGCTACAGAAATGGGAGCTATTGCTATTCTGTTTCCACCATCCGAAGAAATTATTGAATACTGTGCATTGCGTTCAGGGAGAAAAATAGAGCCAATATATGCCGATGAAGATGAAGTATATGCCGATACCTATACCCTGGATGTAACACATTTTAAACACTCTGTGGCACTGCCGGGTACTCCTCATGGTGTGGTGGATTTAAAGGAAGTTGAAGGTTTAAAAATCGACTCAGCCTTTATCGGAAGCTGTACCAACGGACGTATCGACGATATGCGTGAAATAGCAGGTATTTTAAAAGGAAAAAAGGTTGCTCCTGGCGTGGTACTCAAAATTGTACCCTCTACCGATGAAGTTTGGCAACAATGCCTGAAAGAAGGAATCATTGAAATATTTAAAGAGGCAGGAGCTTTACTTGGCAATGCGGGTTGTGCAGGTTGTGCTTCGGGTCAGATTGGACAGAACGGTCCCGGGGAAGTAACCATCAGCACCGGAAACCGAAATTTTACAGGCAAGCAGGGTAAAGGCGAAGTGTATCTGGCTTCACCAGCGGTAGCAGCAGCATCTGCTATTGCCGGACACATTACCACGACAGATAACATACCTGAAAAACCAAGCTTGTTTGAAGGACACCAAACAAGCATTCAGGAAACGAAAAAAATTCTTGCGCACCCTGATGAATCAAAACCGACTGTTATTGAAGGAAGGGTATGGCTGGTTATCCAGGACGATATTGATACAGATATGATTTTTCACAACCAGCATCTGGCCATTACAGAACTGAGTGAAATGGGCCAGTTTACTTTTGGAAACCTGAGAGGATGGGAAGATTTCTCAAAAAAGGCTCGAGACGGCGATATTGTAATTGCAGGTAAAAATTTCGGTGCTGGAAGCTCACGCCAACAGGCTGTTGATTGATTCAAGGCATTAGGCGTGCAAGCTGTTATCGCAGAATCGTTTGGAGCCATTTATGAACGAAATGCCATCAACGCCGGCTTTCCAATACTAACCTATACAGATATAAGTAACTTAAAATTAAAGTCAGGTGATAAGATAAAGTTGAATTTCGAGACTGGAGTCATCACAAATTTATCAAATAATCATTCAATTGATATTAGTAAATTATCTGAGGTACAGATGACTATATATCGAAGTGGAGACTTACTAAAAGTTTAACCGAATAACATTTTCTATTCACTAAAAACGGATAACCGATAACTGAAGAATATGGGAAAAACATTTGTTGAGAAAGTGCTGGGAGCTAAGAAAGGAAGCATCGTATTTGTAAAGCCGGATATTATTTTGTCGCACGATAATACCGCCAGCATTGAAAAAATATTTCGAAAAATGGGTGGTGAAACAGTAGCAAAACCTGATCAGCTAATGGTGGTTCTTGACCATAATGC
>DNTK01000287.1 GCA_003508755.1 Bacteroidales bacterium
TTCTTTTATTGCTCCCGGGCGGAAGTTATACCAGCAATTTTGTGGTTTCTGTTCCGCCATTTGGGCTTGGTCGTTTTTCAGCTGAATATTTCAAGTGGAAGCTTTGCCTTTCCACTTTATTCATTTTGCTTTTGAACGATTTTGCGGTGTGCAAAAATAGACAATAGTTGCTTACCAAACAAAAATAATTAACATTCCATGAATTTTCGTATGCAAGCTTCTGAAATACATGAGATACGCTGGTTCCGTAAGGGCGTTAGGGGTGGTTTTTATCCTGTTGTTGTTCTAATAACAAAACCTGCCTGTTAATAATTGTTGAATAATTTTTTAGTGAAAAAACTTGTGTTTTGTTTTCCTTTTTCATATCATAGAGAGAGCTCTAATAAGCTATTAATCAGCTTTTCAGAGCGTTACACTTAAAAGTTAATAACTATTCTCAAATGTTAAAAACTACAAAGGTTTCTTGATTGTTCTAAAAGTAAACTGTGCCTATATTGCAAACCAACTCGGGAGAAAAATCCTAATATTTATTTAACAATAGAACAGCACTTTAATAATTTTTGCCGATGCAAGCCGATGGAATAAAAACAAAAGAACTGACCGTAGACATGGAAGTTAAGGAGAAGGAAAATGATGTAAACAAGCCCTCACAGAAGATTTACACATACGATGAAGCACTGAAAAGCTCTATAGAATATTTTAAAGGAGATGAGCTGGCTGCAACTGTTTGGATAAACAAATATGCCCTAAAAGATTCCTACGGAAACTTATTCGAAAAAAATCCGGATGATATGCACAAACGCCTTGCGCGTGAGTTAGCCCGCATTGAAAAGAAATATCCAAATCCACTCTCCGAAGATGAAATATATGCTGTTCTGAAAGATTTTAAGTACATCGTTCCTCAAGGAGGTCCGATGACAGGCATCGGCAACAACTTTCAAATAGCATCGCTATCAAATTGCTTTGTAATCGGAAACGATGGGCCATCTGATTCATACGGGGCAATCATGAAAATTGATCAGGAACAGGTGCAACTTATGAAACGTCGTGGTGGAGTTGGTCACGATTTATCACATATTCGTCCAAAGGGCAGTCCGGTTTTAAACAGTGCCCTTACCTCAACCGGTGTTGTACCATTTATGGAGCGCTATTCGAATTCAACACGCGAGGTGGCACAGGATGGCCGCCGAGGAGCCCTTATGCTAAGTATTAGCAGCAAGCACCCCGACTCGGAAGATTTTATCGACGCTAAAATGACTGCTGGTAAAGTAACCGGCGCCAATGTTTCGGTACGTATCGACGATGCATTCATGCAATCGGTGGTGGATGGTAAACCTTATACCCAGAAATACCCGGTTGACTCTGATAATCCGACAGTTACAAAGGAAATAGACGCCCGTAATCTATGGGGTAAGATAGTTCATAACGCCTGGAAATCGGCAGAACCCGGAATCCTCTTTTGGGATACCATTGCCTCAGAGGCAGTGCCCGATTGCTATGCCGAATTTGGCTACAAAACTGTTTCTACTAATCCCTGTGGTGAGATACCACTTTGCCCCTACGACTCTTGCCGGCTTTTAGCCATCAATTTATACAGTTATGTTGAAAATCCGTTTACCGCGGACGCAAAGTTTAATTTCGGCCTGTACAAAAAACACGTTCATCTGGCACAACGCATGATGGACGATATTATTGATCTTGAACTTGAAAAAATTGATGCCATACTGGGTAAAATAGGTAATGACCCTGAAGACCTGGAGGTAAAACGCGTGGAGAAAAAACTTTGGGAAAATATTCGACTTAAAGCCGAAGAAGGCCGTCGCACCGGTATTGGTATTACTGCCGAAGGCGATATGCTTGCTGCATTGGGTCTTCGCTATGGCAGCGATGATGCAACCGACTTTTCGGTAGAAGTGCATAAAACAACAGCCCTTGAAGCCTATCGTGCTTCTGTGTATACCGCTAAAGACCGCGGTGCCTTTACCATTTACGATACCCACCTTGAGCGCAACAACCCATTCATTCAACGCCTGCGCAAGGAAGATGAAAACCTTTACCGCGATATGGTTAAATACGGGCGCCGAAACATTGCACTGTTAACAATTGCTCCAACGGGTACTACAAGTCTTATGACCCAAACCACTTCAGGTATCGAACCTGTTTTCTTACCTGTTTACAAGCGTCGTCGTAAAGTAAATCCAAACGACAGCAGTGTAAAGGTTGCTTTTGTTGATGAAGTGGGTGATTCTTGGGAAGAATACAATGTATTTCATCACAAGTTTGTTACCTGGCTCGAAACCAATGGCTACAACACAGATGAGGTTAAAGCTTTTGACGATAAACAACTTCAGGAATTACTTGAAAAATCGCCCTATTACAAAGCTACCTCAAACGATGTTGACTGGATGAACAAAGTTCGTATGCAGGGCGAAGTACAAAAATGGGTTGACCACTCAATTAGTGTAACCATTAACCTGCCCGAAAACGTGAAAGAAGAGCTCGTTGGCGAACTCTACGTGAAAGCCTGGCAAAGTGGTTGCAAAGGTGTTACTGTTTACCGCGATGGTTCACGCTCGGGGGTATTGGTAGGTTCCGACAGTAAAAAGAAAGAAGAAAAAGAAGAGCCCACACTTGCACTTAAGCGACCCAAGTCGCTGGAAGCAGAGATTATTCGCTTCAACAATAACGATGAGAAATGGATAGCCTTTGTCGGTATTAAAGATGGACGACCCTACGAAATATTTACCGGATTGGCCGACGAAGAGATGTTTCCGATTCCAAAATCCATTAAAAAAGGAAATATTATTAAAGCCCGTGATGAAAACGGAACCTCTCGTTACGACTTCCAGTATACCGATAAATATGGCTATAAAAATACCCTGGGTGGGTTATCGCATATGTTCGACAAAGAATACTGGAACTATGCAAAACTTATTTCCAGTGTGTTACGACATGGAATGCCAATTGCAGATTGCGTGCGCCTGGTAAGTTCACTTCACCTCGATAGTGATAACATAAACACCTGGAGAAATGGTGTAGAACGCGCTCTTAAGCGGTACATACCAGATGGAACAAAAGTTAAAAAAGGCATTAAATGCCAGGAGTGCGGATCTGATAGTTTAATCTACCAGGAAGGCTGCCTTCTGTGCACTAACTGTGGATCTTCGAAATGCGGCTAGCAGCAAGATCGCATATCTCATAAATCAAAGGAGAAAAAGAGAAAGTCATGACAGCAGACTTTCTCTTTTTCATTTTATAGTGGCAAAAAATGAAGAAATTCATAGGATAGTCCGTTATTTTTTTTGAAATTGATCACCCTAATTCTAAATCCTATTGCAATGAAATTCAAATATTTGCTCACCCTTCTGCCCTTGTTCTTCATCTGTAGTTGTAACGATGATGGCGATTCAGGATGCACAGATTGCAACAATACCAACGTGGTAGTTATTACCGATGATGTTGTGGTGAATACCACCTGGTATGCCGATTCCATTTATGTAATAAAAGCCTGGGATTTTTATGTTACAGCAACCTTAACCATTCAGCCCGGTACCATCATAAAGTTTACTGCCGATGGCCCTTTTATGGGAACAAGTGGTTCAGGGACCATTGTTGCCAATGGAACTTCCTCCAGTCCGATTGTCTTTACTTCCTACAAAGATGATGCACACGGTGGTGACCAAAATGGCGATGGCAATGCTACTGCACCAGCTTCAAGAGACTGGCAGGAAGTACTTGTGCAAACCAATGGCTGCACCTTCCGCCATTGTAAGTTTTTGTATGGCGGCGATGGATCCTATCTGAGTACACTAAATATTTACGATGTAAATGCCACCATCGATAATTGCACGTTTGCCTATAATCATGGAGGTAAATCAGGCGCTTTCTATTATGGAGCCCTTGATGCAATGAATGCAAGCGAAAACACCGTTATTACCAACAATGTGTTTTATGAAAACAACCTGCCTCTATCCATAGAAAGTGTGATTCAGATTGATAACTCAAATACCTTTCACAATCCGGACAATGCCGGAGAAATTAACAAGATGAATGGGATATTTGTATACAGCTACGATGATTTCTTCAAGGCTGTTAGCTGGGAAGAAACAGAAGTACCTTTCGTGATTAATGATAATGACCTTTGGATTGAAAGTGGCGCCTCGTTAACCCTTGCTGAAAATGTAGTGCTTAAGTTTACACCCACTTCAGTAATTGTTATAGGTATAGGTGCAACATTTAACCAAAATGCCTCAAATGCTTTTACTTCTTTTAAAGACGATTCAAGACTGGGCGATACCAATGGAGATGGTGATGCAACCGGCCCTATGGATGGCGATTGGGATGGAATTTATGACGATAACCTATCAGCCTACCTGGCATGGTCAACCATATCTTACGATAGTCACTAATAATTAAAATGTCTTTCACTGTAACTGTTTATTGTGCCTCGAGCCGCAAGGTAGATGAGAAATATTTTAAGGCAACTCTTGCCCTTGCCGATGAATTACTACGTAAAAATGCAAAGGTAATTTATGGAGGAGGCGCTGTTGGCCTGATGGGTGCCATTGCAGATAGATATGTCGAAAAAAGGGGTAGAATAAAAGGCGTGATACCCGAATTTATGGTAAAAGTAGAATGGGCACATCCAAATGTCGATGACATGCTCATTGTAACTGATATGCACGATCGGAAAAAGAAACTCATCGAAAACACCGATGCGGTTATTGCCCTGCCCGGAGGTACAGGTACACTCGAGGAATTATCAGAGGTAATCACATTAAAACGCCTGGGGAAGTTTTCGAAACCAATACTTATGCTCAATACCGACGGATTCTATACTCCCCTGAATGAATTCCTGAATAAAATGGCCGAGGAACATTTCTTAAGCCAAGACCATCTGAATATGTGGCAACTAATTGATGAACCTCACGAATTCTGGCCGGCAATTAATGCTTCATCGGATTGGAAAAGAGGAATCAGTTCCGCACAGGTATGAGACTATTTTTAAGTAATGAGTGTTTTTAAGTAGTCGGTTCTTCTGCATTGTTGTATTTATGTGTAGTTTGTTTCTGAGGTGCCCCGCATATATTGTTGTAACTTCGATTAGCAATCAACATAAAATTCACAGCACCAACTAACAACCACGTACATTAAACATTTTAATAATTAAAATAAGAAAGAAATGAATCGTTTGTTAATTGTTTTTTTAGTTGCCTTTTTCAACCTGCCACAAAGTAGCCTGTATGCCAGCGATGGGTCCGAAACAAATGCTGACACAACGGATGTATGGGTAGTCGATTTCTTTGACGATTTTGATACGTTTAACCCTGACAACTGGCAGGATCAGCGAATCTGGGTAAATAACGAAACTCAATGCTACGTGCCCGACGGGAAATATGGAACCCGTGAAGTAAGCAATGGTACAATCAAAATGAAAGTAGTTAATATCGGGGAAGAAATAGTTTGTGACAACTTTGACAAGTATGGTAAGCAGCACCCAAATACGCAATATGTTGCCGGCCGCATTTGTTCAAAAAACAAAAAGGAATTCATCAAAGGAAAATGGACCGCCAGGTTAAAACTTTCAGGAAATGGTGAAGCCAGCATGTTCCCCGCCTGGTGGTTACTGGGGGCTCAAAATAATGAACCTCCCGTGCAAGAAGCTGATGAATATGTGTGTTGGCCATTAACAGGCTCCGGAGAGATTGATATATTTGAACATCATGGAGACCATCAAAAGGACCATTACACTACCGGTGCCATATTAAACGCAGATAGCTGCTGCGATAAAGGAGACTGGTGGAGTATGCGTATTGGAGTAGATGCAACACTTAATGAATACCACGAATATTCTGTAGAGTGGGAAGGTAGTGACCTGGTTTATCGATTGGATGGCAAAGAAGTGTATCGGAATGTGGGACAAGGTGATAAATATCCTGAAAAAATGTTTGCCATTTTAAACTACGCCAAAATAACTGACTTTCCCATGTCAGGTGAATGGGTGATGGAAGTAGACTGGGTAAAGCACGAGTATCGGAAATAGCCGGTTATCACAAAGAGATAGTTAGTTTGAAAGGATAAAATACTTATAGTTAGTCCATTGAACCAGGTAAGGGTATGCTAAAGGCTGTTAGTATAAACAGCCTTTGGTTCAATGTCTAACGGATATTCACACCCAGACAGGTTTTTACTTACTGCTTATAATTTTAGAATTATTTCTGCAACCTCAGCGGGTTTCTCCAGCATACTCATATGCCCACAATCCGCAAGCCAGTGGATATTCACAAGCTCCTTGTTGAGTTGCTCAAAGAATTTTATGGGTATCCTGGAATCAGCCATTCCCAGTATAAAATCTGCCTGCAACCTTTTCTTTTGTACCAGCTCGATTCTGGGCTTTCGGGCCATCATGCCGGCTAAATCGGCTAACATTCCGTTTTCGGGTTGAGAAAGTGCTATTTGAGTCGCTAACTGAATTTCCTCCTTTAAGGCATTGGAAGACGATCTGTTAAAATTATTTTGGACAAAGTTCCGTAAGAGTATTTCCTTCTTTCCTTCCTGAATTATTTCAGCTTCCCGGTTGCGTGCCAGCATTTTATTCATTCCATCTTCAAACGGATGCGTGTTGAGCAATATAAGCCTGTCTGTAAGATTTGGATATTTATCGGCAAATGCCATAGCAGCATAACCCCCCATAGAGTGGCCCGCAATGCTAATTCCACTGTGACCGCCCGATAATATGATGCTATAAAGCACATCCGCCAGAAAATCCATGTCATTTGTTGCCTGAATGAGAGGCGACTGCCCATGCCCCGGTAAATCAGGAATAATTAGCATAAAATGTTCTTTGAGCAGTGGAACCATCTTCTCCCAAATACGCGAATCGGCCTGGTAGCCATGCACCAACAACAAAGGTTCGCCTTCACCAACCACATGATATTGAATTCTGCTGCTACGGAAAAATAAAAATTTTGGAGTCATGTTTTTTTTCTTACAATTGAGATATCCCTGTAAGCAATGATATCTCAACACAAATCTTTCCCGGTATTTGTCGGGATTATCCTCTGTTCATTATTTCTTCTATTTCCTCTGCTTCGATGGGAATATGCTCCATTAAATCTTTATTTCCATCCTCTGTAATTAAAATATCATTCTCAATTCTAATGCCAATGCCTTCTTCTTCGACATACAATCCAGGTTCGCAGGTAATCACCATTCCTGGCCTTAACTCCGTATCGCGGGTACCAACATCATGAACATCGAGCCCCATAAAATGACCGGTGCCGTGCATAAAATAGTGGAACCAGAGCGGGTTTTCGCCTTTGTGATTCTTCACATCAGCAGAAGTGTAAAGACCTAATTTGATGTGTTCTTCTTCCCATTTTTTACATACTTCTTTATGGTATTTATTAATGGTTGTTCCGGGTACCATCAGACTTCGGGCAAATTTAAAAACCCGCAAGGTAGCTTCATACATTTCTTTTTGTCTGCTCGTAAAGGTGCCATTTGCTGGAATGGTGCGAGATAGGTCGGCAGAATAATTGGCATATTCGGCTCCAAAATCCATGAGTACCAATTCATTCTCGTTAATGGTCATGTTATTTTCGATGTAATGCAAAAAGCATGCATTTTTGCCGCCTGCTATAATGGGTGCATAGGCATGACCCGATGCTCCTTTGCGTAAAAATTCGTAGGTAATCTCAGCTTCAATTTCATATTCAAGCATTCCTGGTTTTATGGTTTTAAGGACCCGCTGGAAAGCATCATTCGTGATGTTACAGGCTGTTTGAATGATCTCCTTTTCATCGGCTGACTTTATCAACCGCATTTCCTGAATGTGTGGTGCAAGGCGCTCATACTTATGGGTCGGATAATCTTTTTTAATCTTCTCAAGAAATGCTGCATCGCGCAAAGGCACTTCGGCTTTAAACTTCTGAAGTTCGGGCAGATTAAAATAAACATGCTCACAAACACACATGATGTTGTGAAGAATCATATTAAAATCGTCGAGGTGCTTCACAGTTTTTATCCCGCTGATGCTTTGAGCTTCCTCTAAAGTGAGTTTGTGGCACTCCCAGATTTCGAGTGCTTTATTGGGTTTTAAAATAAAAAGAATTTCTTTTAGTTCCTCGGCCTGGCTGTCGGGAAATAGCAGCAGTGCAGATTTCTCTTGTTCAATACCAGTTAAATAGAAAAAATCGGAATTTTGCCTGTAGGGGAAGTATTGGTCGCCATTTCGCGGCATTTGATGGGCCCCGAAAATAAGGGCAACAGAATTGGGTTTAAGCTTATTAATAAGCGTATTTCGGTTGAAAGTAAAAAGCCTTTCAGGTATAGGATTGTATTTCATAACGCAATGTTTTTAGTAAAATTAGTTTTTTTGAAATCGCAAACTAAGAATTATTATCATGTTAAAATTCCACTTCCTAAGCTTTATCGTTGCAATTTAAAATAAATATAAATAAATTTAATCGCTTCACTAGTATTGCAAAATGCAGTGTTTGGAGG
>DNTK01000573.1 GCA_003508755.1 Bacteroidales bacterium
ATCAAAACTTTGGCCCTCTTATGAAAGCACTAAAAGAGGAAAAGTTTGATTATATTATTGATTTACATCGAAACTTAAGAACTGGTCGAGTCAGATTTGCACTTCGAAGAGTCAGATTTGCCTTCGAAAAACTAAATTGGCAAAAGTGGTTGCTGGTAAACTTAAAGTTGAATAAGATGCCTGCGAAACATATTGTAGATCGTTATCTTAAAACCATACACTTTTTTATTGATGAGCCTGATGAGAAAGGCCTTGATTATTTTATTCCGAAGAATGATGAATACGATACCGGATTAAAAGAACCCTACCTGGTAATGGTTATTGGAGCCAATCATTATACAAAACAAATGCCCGACGATAAAATGGTTCAGCTTTGCAACGCACTGATTAAACCCATTGTGCTTTTGGGCGGGAAAGCAGATGTTGAAAAGGCCAAAACAATCGAAAAACTTTCCCGTGCAAACATTCTGAATCTGACCGGAAAACTGAGCATCAATCAATCCGCCTCGGTAGTTAAAAAGGCTGATTGGGTTATAACTCCCGACACCGGTCTTATGCATATTGCCGCAGCTTTTAACCGCCGAATTATTTCCTATTGGGGGAATACCGTGCCGGAATTCGGAATGACACCATACAAAACAAATCCTGCTTCACAGCTGTTTCAGGTTAAAAATCTGACATGCCGTCCTTGTTCTAAGATAGGGTTCGAGAAGTGTCCAAAAAAGCATTTCAATTGCATGATGCGTCAGGATATTGATGCCATGGCAAAGCTGGCGAATAATTAAAACAAAGAAAATAGAAACCCTGCTGCAGAATAAGCGTAGAAGTTTATTGTTGAATATTACCAAATGCTAAGCCAATTATTTTTGTATCTTTAACATGGTATATTGCTTTTAATACACAATCTTAGCCTTAAATATTAGTTATTTATAGAGGTAAAAACATTCTTTTTTAAATGGCTGGACTAAAAACTTTATTAGGACTCTACCCGAAAACCACAGACTACGAAGAAAAGCGGATAGAACTTCAGAAAGAATACAATGCATTGCTTGAGTTTGAAAAATCTGATGAACTAAAGCATTTCAAAGAGTTAGAGGAAACTGTTACGTCTGAAAAGTTCAAGATCAAGCAGCAAGAAATTCTGCGCCTCAGGTATAAAGGATCGGAGGAATTCAATAAAGAAAAGGAATTTCAGCAGCTCAGCAAATCGAAAGATATAAAACTTTACCTGAAAACAGCTGTATCAGAAGAGCTGGCCGTCTATAAGCAAATGTCGGAATCGGACGATTTGAAAAGACTTAAAGAGCTGGAAAAGTTTGTTCAGTCAGAAGCTTTCTTAAAAGCAAAAAATCATTACAAGTTATCAGCAAAAAAACGTTTCGAGATCTCAGACCTTGGTCATACCCAAAAACAATACAAACAAAAAAGTAAGAGTGAAGAAATAAAGGGCTATTTTAAATTCATTGGACATAAGCTTTATCCGAATTTCAAAGAAATTAAAGACTCCGATAAACTTAGGCGTTTCGAGGAGTTGAAGGCATTGGTGGAATCGCATGAATTTACCAGCAAAAAGCACTCGATGAAGAAAGCTGAGTTCAAAGAATCTGAAGAGGGAAAACTGTGGGATGAATTTACACAACTTAGCAAGGCGAAGGATGTTAAAGATTACTTTAAGTTAAATGCTTCGCATCAAAAAAAATATTATGACACCCTTCACGATAGCGACGAACTGCATGCGTATGACGATTTAGAAAAGTTTATTCTATCGCACGACTTTAAGGAGCAAAAAAAGGCCATCATGGAAAAAGGATTCCATGATACTGACGAGTATAAGAAGTTTCGTGAACTCGAGCAGCTTAAAAAAGATGAGAATATGAAAATCTACTTTAAGTTTGCTAAATCGAAAGAACTTTCAAATTACAAACAAATAGATGGCAGTGATAAATTAGCCCGTTATCATGAGCTTGATGCGTACATAAAGACCGATGAGTTTATTGACCGTAAAGCATATCTTACGCTTAAACCAAAAGAGCGCTGGAAGCAATCTGAAGAATATGCCCGCCTAGATGAATACAACCGCTTGAAGGATTCGGAAATGATTAAATGGTTCTTTAAGGACTTTAGTCACAAAAAGTTTGATTGGTTCCGTACCTGGAATTTAACCTTTAACGATGAGTTTGATGGTGGCAAACTCGATACCAAGAAATGGCTAACCCGCTACTATTGGGGTGAGGAGATGCTCCATAACACCTATTCACTTCTCGATGAAAAGCATTATATCTCAGATGGAAAAAACCTTGACTTCACTGGTTCCCATTTAAAAATTATTACCCGCAAAGAAAAAGCTGACGGATTAAAATGGAATCCTGATTTAGGTTTCGTTCCTTCCGAATTTGAATATACCTCTGGATTAATTAATTCAGGAAAAAGTTTCCGCCAACAATATGGTTTATTTGAAGCAAAAATAAAATTTGCCAATGCCCCCAAGGTACTTAATGCCTTTTGGATGGTGGGAGACGAGCAAACGCCTCACATTGATGTAGCTAAAGCAAATGGAAAGTGTAGTGTAGGTATTCAGACCGATACCGAAACCTTTAAGAAAAAACTCAGTCGTTCGAAGTTTAGTGGTAATTACTTTATTTACGCTATGGAATGGTCGGCTGATAAAATTACCTGGAGTATAAATGGTTTAGAAGTTGCTTCAACCTCTAAAAATATTCCACAGGATGAAATGTACGTAGCTTTAAGTGCAGGCCTTTATGAGGAAATTCAAGACGGCAATATTCCGGCTATGGAAGTAGACTGGATACGCTGTTATGAAAAGACAAAAAAAGAGAAATAGAAAATTACTTATAATTACAAGGAGTGAAAATTCACTCCTTTTTTTATGCCTTTTTCAGAATATAGATTACTGAGCTGCTCTTTTCTGTATTGAATAAGCTTTGTAGGTTAGAAATAAATCCAAAGAAAAATCCAGCAGCCAAGGCTGGTTTGCTTCCTTTGTATTTGGCACTCAATAAAGCGTTATAAAAAGCATCAAAAGGCATAGCTTTTAAGTTTTGCAGCTTCAACCCAAACTTCGATAAGTATTTTTCTAATGTAGCCGGGGTAAAATGCCATAAATGACGTGGCACATCATATGCTGCCCAATAGCTGCTAAAATATTTTGCATCGAAACTATTACAGTTAGGCAATGCAATTACCAACAAACCATCATCTTTCAATGCAGCATTTATCCATTCGAGGTATTTATCAGCCTCGTGTAAATGTTCTAAAACATGCCAAAGAGTAATTACATCATATTCCTTCTCGATGGATTGGTTTAATAGTTTCTGGGGTGATTCAACCTGCAGACCAAAGTTTTCCAAAGCAAATTTACGTGCATCAGCATCGAGCTCCATACCTGCAGCCTGGTATCCCTTTTGCTGCATGTAATTAGGAAAATATCCTGTGCCGCATCCAACATCGAGCAGCTTAGTTCCGTTCGTATGCTTTCTAATTAACTTAAACTTACGACCAAGCATGATATTACGCACCCGGTGGTAGAGCCTGTTTACAATTCCTTTTTGTGTGTCGGAGTGGGAGATATATTCCTCGCTCTTATAATAGGGAGGAATTTCTTCAGAAGATGGAATATCCTGTGTGAAAACAAATCCACAACCATCGCAGCGGTAAATATCAAATTCTTCGCCTGAAACGAAATAATCGGTGCATTTTAGTTGAGGAGTGAAATGCGTGTTGCCGCAAACCAGGCATTTCTTGTGTACAATGCTCATGCTTGTTTTAAAATTGAAATTGGTGCGCTAAAGTAGTAAAAATTGATTATTAAGCTTAACGTAAATATTAAGTTCACTGGCGGGAAAGATGTGTATTGGTTTGAATCAAAAGAAAACTAAGCTCAGTTTGCAAGGTTTTATAATCTGCTATCTCAGCACTCGAATATACAATTCCTAATAGTAGCTTTCCGGATGAATTACCCAGATTAGCGTAAAACTTGGGTTTATTTAAGCGATACGCTTCTCGCAATCTGCGCTTTAAGAGGTTTCTCTTAACCGCCCTCCTGTGTAGTTTTTTAGGTATGGAAAAAATAATCTCGGCTGGTGCTTCCAACTGTTCATCACCAACAAGGTATACCAATCGGAGATGTTCGCTGCGGAGCCATCGCCCACTGCTAAACAAACTATCTATTCGTTTCTTTAAACATAAACGCTCGTTCTTAGAAAATGTATACCTCTGTTCCATTGGTGGCGCAAGGTACAGAGATTTCATGAATTTTCCATCCGGTAAAATGCCTAAAAAGAAAATGAGGTGCTCGGGGAGAGTCACCTCTTTTCTACCTAAATCCAACCAAACCCTACATGAAAAACTTTATATTGAAAATTCTATGAATAATCGTAACTTATAATACAAATATACGACTTCAAACACACCGAAGTTAAGGGGATAAGTGCCCAAGTATATAGCTGTTTGCACCTAATTAATAGTAAGTGAATCCCGACAAAAAAGTGATTTGGCATGCTTTCTCACATAAAAGCCTTACTGAGGCGGCCATAACACAGCATGCAATGGTATAAAATGAATGAAAATTTTTATACATTAGTATTACTGGTGCTGATTCCTATTAACTATTTAAAAAATGGTCTCAGTTACATAAACCGGAAAATGCCAATAGCCTCTGCCCGGCGAGATTTATTTGAATACAAACATGGTTTATACTCACAAAAATAAATTAATAGTAATCCTGTCTTTTTTGTCATTTCTGACATTAACAAACTCCTTTTGTGAGGACCTTGCATTCGATAATGTCTTTTACAAATATTCGACAAGAGACGGCCTGTCACAAGAGATCATTCGAGCAATAACACAGGACGATTACGGTTACCTTTGGATAGGAACGGAAAATGGTTTAAACAGGTACGATGGGTATATTTTCAAGGTGTTTTATAACATCAGGGGAGATTCAAACTCACTGCCCGGTAATAACATCTATTGCTTGTTACCTTCAATGGATAAAGGAATATGGGTGGGTACAAAATATAATGGATTAGCAAAATACCACCCTGGCTATGAAAATTTTTCGGTCTTTAAACACGACTCTACCAATGAAAACACCCTAAGCAGCAACCAAATTCAATGCCTGCTGGAAGATTCCGACGGAAACCTTTGGGTGGGTACTGCCGATGGCGGGTTAAACCATTTAAATATTCAAAAGAATACTATAAAGCGTTATAATCATGATAAAAGAGACTTAACCAGCCTACCTTCGAACAATATTATTGACCTTGCCTTTGACGATTCAGGAAAACTCTGGATCAGAACAGATATAGGTGTGTCTGTATTTGATTCAACGCATGGGGCTTTCAGGTCAATTAATTTACCTGGAGCCAAAATAAATGCAGATTTTAATTCAACCTTTTACATCGACAAAGACAGTGTTTTGTGGTTGTCAACTACTCAAGGATTGGCAAAACTTGACCTAAGGAACGAAACCATTTATCTTGTAAACGAATCCAAAGAAACTCAACATATTATTGAAATTATACCCCAGGACGATGAAAACTTATTGCTGGCTGATTACTTAGGCGTTTATTTATTTAACAAGAAGACTTTTGCAATTACTGCAATTACAAAAGAAGATTTTCTGCCCGCCAATTCTTTAACCCTGTTTAAAGACCGGACAGGATCTGTTTGGATAGGGAGCGTGGCCTTTGGTTTATACAAAATAAACCTGACAAAAAATAAGTTTGGGCATTATAAACACGAACCGGGCAATGCCAATTCAATTGCCAGCAATACTATTCGATCGTTAATGGTTGATTCTAAAAACAACATCTGGGTTGGTTTTATTACGGGAGGAATGGATGTAATTAATCCCTCTCAAAATACCGTTACTCACTATTCCTATAATCCGTCTAACAACAATAAAAAATTTATAAGAGAGAATGTAACCTGTATGATGGAATATCTCGATGGAAGTATCTGGCTAGGAACCTGGGGTGCAGGGCTGTATATTTTACCAGACGATGAAAACAAATCTATGCAGCACATTCAGAAGCACTTTGCTGACGCAGATCTTATGTTTCAGAAAAATATTATTCAGAGTCTGGCAACGGACCGGTTTGGAAATGTATTAATAGGAAAAGAATCAGGCCTGGAAATCTACAACCCTGCATCTAAAGAGTCCAGGGAATTTAATCATAATCCGAATGATGTTAATTCTCTTCCAAATAATTCCGTTCAGTCGAACTGCATCGTTGAAGATATTTATGGGAATTTCTGGATTGGTACAATTGGAGGACTTGTACAGATGATTCCTGCAGATACAGCAAAAAATTCATTGAACGCTGAATACACTTTTATTCGGTATTTGCATGATCCGGAGGTTCCGAATTCAATCAGTAATGATCGAATTATATCGATGTATTACAACAAAGACCATCCCAATACTATTTATGCAGGTACATTTGGTGGCGGCCTTAATATTATACACTTCAACGAGCAAAATCCATCCGAATCAGAAATTCAAATACTTACCGGTGCCAATGGCCTGCCTGATAATGTGATATTTGGAATATTGGGAGATAGGAAGGGAAATATATGGATGAGCACAAATTATGGTCTTTCGAGTTATGACCCTAATAGCGGGAACACAAAAAACTTTTTAAAGAGCCATGGGTTGCAGGGAAATCAGTTTTTCTGGGGAGCCAGTTGTCACGGAAATAATGGAGATTTACTTTTTGGGGGTGTAAATGGATTCAATATTTTTAATCCGGAAGAAATTGTTAGCAAATCTTATAAGCCGGACCTTGTATTTACAAGATTTTTAATTCATAACAAGCCAGTAAAAACAGGGCAAAAATTTAAGGATCGCTTTATACTTGAATATGACATAAACGACACAGAGCTAATAAAACTTTCGCATACGGAAAACTTCATTACCTTCGAATTTGCAGCTTTGCATTATATCTCACCTGATGATAACCTCTATAAATACCAGTTAGTAGGTCTTGATAATGACTGGATTGAAACGACAAGCAAAAATCGGTCGGTTACTTATTCAAACCTGCCTCCGGGAAAATATATCTTTAGGGTAAAAGGTTCAAGCTTTTATGGTAATTGGGTTGAAAAGTCCATTCAAATTGAAATAGCTCCTCCCTTTTACCGCACACTTTGGTTCCGGATTCTGGTACTTATTATTGTGCTTTTACTCTTATATGGTTTGCACCTTTTCAGAACACGTTACATACAAAGGCAACGCCGAGAATTGCAGAGGCTGGTAAAAGAAAGAACCGCAGAACTAAATGAATTAAATGAGGACCTGAAAGAGAAGCATGAAGAGATATTAGCCCAAAAAACAGAACTACAGCAACATCGGGAACATCTTGAAGTACTGGTCGATGAACGAACTACTGAATTGGTGGCCGCAAAAGAAAAGGCAGAAGAATCCGACAAACTAAAAACAGCTTTTCTTCTAAATATGTCGCATGAAATAAGAACTCCACTTAATGCAATAGTTGGTTTTTCAGGCATGCTTCAGAGTACTGATATTACTGATGAAGAGAAAGAAATATATGGTAAATATATTACTTCAAATTCCGAGTCGCTTATAATATTAATTGATGATATTTTAGACCTTTCACAAATTCAGGCTGGTCAACTTAAGATCAGGAATACAGAAATTGATGTTGATGAATTTTTGAAGGAAATTGGCTCCTATTGGCAGGTCATTATAAAAGAAAAGAAGCTCGACTTTAAACTCCATATTCAAGATTCCGCAACTAACCTTAAGGTTTTTTCTGACAAACAAAGAGTTAAGC
>DNTK01000042.1 GCA_003508755.1 Bacteroidales bacterium
GAACAGAGCTTAAAGGGAATTAATAATGAAAGCTTTCCTGGAATAGAATATCAGTTTCAAACGGAGAATGGTATTCTTAGTATTGAAAGCATACTGTTGAATGGGAATGATTTTAGCACTTCAAATAATTTGCAGAATATTCCTCTAGACAATAGTACTTTTGAGGTAGAATTTAATTTCGCCCTGGACGAATCGAATTACAAGAACTACTTTTCAATAATTGGTTTTAATCACCTGGAAACATCCCTTTCCAATGATAATAAAACTGTTACCGCTGTAATTTCGCAACAGTTATCTGGTTTACAGAAATACTACTTTAATATTTCAGCAGGATTAACATCAGAGCAGGGTTATTCCTTTAACGGTTTCTCCAACTTTTTTTATTCAGCGATCGATTCTACTCCTAAATTCCCACCCTTATCCGACGAGGATTTACTTACTCTTATACAGGAGCAAACCTTTAAATTTTATTGGGATTATGCCCACCCGGTTTGTGGTCTTTCTCGTGAACGATTAGGTTCGGGTGATATTGTTACAAGTGGTGGCTCTGGTTTTGGATTGATGGCTCTTATTGTTGGAACTGAAAGAGGATTTATTTCACGCACGCAGTTAATTGACCGTCTGGAAACCATTATTACCTTTCTTGAGTCGAGCGATCGTTTTCATGGTGCATGGCCTCACTGGTTAAATGGTTCGACAGGTAAAGTTCAGCCATTTAGCACAAACGATGATGGAGCCGATTTGGTTGAGACAGCCTTTTTGGTTCAAGGCCTTATAACCATCAGACAATATCTTAACCAAAATACTCCAGAAGAGTCTGGGCTGATTGACCGTATTAATATTTTATGGCAATCGGTTGAATGGGATTGGTTCACTCGCGACGAAAATGTGCTCTACTGGCATTGGTCACCCGATAAAGAGTGGATAATGAACATGGCAATAAGAGGGTATAATGAAGCTTCGATTGTTTATATTTTAGCTGCTTCTTCAACTACGCATACAATAGATGCAGATGTGTATCATGAAGGATATATGCGAAGTGGAGGTGTGATAAATGATAAAGACTTTTATGGCATTACGCTTCCTTTAGGGTATGATTATGGTGGGCCGCTTTTCTTTGCACATTATTCATTTCTGGGGCTAGACCCTCGCAACTTACAAGATCAATATGCTAATTATTGGGAGCAAAACAGAAATCACACCTTAATTAACAGGGCGTATTGCATAAACAATCCCAAGCAGTTTCTGAGCTACAGCGAAAAATGTTGGGGACTTACAGCAAGCGATAATCATGAAGGATATAATGCACATTCACCCACAAACGATCTGGGTGTAATAACGCCAACAGCAGCTATTTCGTCTCTACCCTATACCCCTGAAGAGTCGATGGAGGCAATCAAATTCTTCTACTATACTTTAGGTGATAAACTGTGGGGCGAATATGGATTTTTCGATGCGTTCAATGCCACCGAAGGATGGTGGGCAGATTCATACATTTCTATCGACCAGGGTCCAATTATTTGAATGATAGAAAACTATCGAACTGCATTGCTTTGGGATTTATTTATGTCGGCACCTGAAGTTCAGAGCGGTCTCACTAAACTAGGGTTTAGCTACTAATTATATACAGATGTTCAATAAAGTAATAAGTCAGTGTGTGCCTGCCAAATAATAACTATAAAGAGTAATAAAGTTTAAGTTTCAGTGCATTTCTCAGATTTTATAAAGGATACATGTTTAAAAAAATAATGTATCGAAATACTATTATTATAAATCCAGAACAAATGAATAACCAGATAAGAAGTAGCTTAATAGTGATGTTAGCAATTATATTCATAACTCTCGGATGTAAACAGGAGAAGCATCAGGCATATAGGTCATTCGGAAAAATCGACTATCCAGTTACATCCGATGAAATTGCAATGCTTGATTCAATTCAGTACAAAACATTTCTATATTTTATTAATGAATACGATCCTGAAAAAGGAATAATTAAAGATCGTTCTGCATCCTGGGCACCTGCAAGTATTGCCGCAACAGGATTTGGTATTCCCAGCTATGCCGTAGGCGTAGAGCGACAATGGATTACACGAAAAGAGGCAGCTGATATTACGCTCAGGATGCTCAATTTTTTTGCAAATTCAGTTCAAAGCTCAGATACAAATGCTACAGGTTATAAGGGGTTTTACTACCATTTTCTCGGCATGAATACGGGTACACGCGTCTGGAATTGCGAACTCTCAACGATTGATACAGGCCTATTAATGCTAGGAATTATATTTGCCCGAAATTATTACAACCTTAATAACGAGGTTGAAAAACAGATTCGCTTGCTATCAGAAATGTTACTCATGAGAATGGAATGGGATTTTGTTTTGATGGCTGATACCAGCGTACACCCAAATACCATCACCATGGGATGGACTCCTGAAAAGGGATATATTAACTATGGATGGAGTGGTTATAACGAAGGGCTATTTCTATATATTCTGGCTGCTGGTACAGGCATGGAGGATGTTGAGAAAAGTTATGATGCATGGCTATCAGGGTATAAATGGCACACTCCTTATGATGGACTTTCGCATGTGGCTTTTCCGCCGTTATTTGGTCATCAGTTTTCACACGCATTTATCGACTTTCGTGGTCTGGCGGATAAATACATGCGAGAAAAAGAAATTGATTATTTTGAAAACTCCAGACGTGCAACGTATGTTCAACGTCAGTATGCTGTGGATAATCCAAAGGGATGGATTGGATATGATTCGCTTTGCTGGGGAATAACTGCCAGTGATGGGCCTGGAGAACAATATAATTTTGATGATAAGCAGTTCATTGCTTATGCTGGAAGAGGCACAAGTGGTCCGGAATTTAATCACTTCGACGATGGAACCATTGCGCCCTACGGACCTCTGTCATCATTACCGTTTGCTCCTGAAATAGTATTACCTACCATAAAATCGATAAATGCCAGGTATGGTAGTAAAATCTGGGACAAATATGGCTATCTGGATTCATTTAATCCAACAGCAGATTGGGTCAATTCAGATTATATCGGAATCGATCAGGGGCCCATGTTAATAATGATTGAAAATTTCAGAACAGGACTTATCTGGAATCACGTGATGAAGGATCCTATTATTCAGAATGGATTGCACATACTCGGATTCCAATATTTAAATTAAGTATCAAATATGAAGAGTATGATTAGAATTTCGATGGCCTGGGTAATTATAGGTATATCAACTAACATAGCTTGTTCACAGAATGTTATACTTGATTCATTTGACGACAAGGAAGGTTGGTATTTTATTCAATCAGATGGCGTTAATCTAAAACTTGCCAACGCACCAGGGGTGACAAACAATGCAATCCGATTTGATTACGATTTTACTAAAGGAACCGGTTATGGCGGGATACAGAAACTTTTCCCGATAGATCTTCCGGATAACTACGAATTTACTTTTTGGTTGAAAGCCGAATCACCCTCCAACAACTTTGAAATCAAGTTTATCGATAAAAGTGGCGAAAATGTATGGTGGGTGAGCAACAGAAATTATGAGTTTCCAAAAGAGTGGAAAAAGGTGCACATTAAAAAGCGACATATAGAATTTGCCTGGGGTCCAACCACAGATAAGACTTTAAAACGAATTGATCGAATTGAATTTACAATTGCCTCTTTTGTTGGAGGAAAAGGAACAATTTTACTTGATGATTTTCGGTTTGAGCCACTTCCTCCCGAAACACAAAACTATCCTCTTCCAATCGTCACAACTTTGTCATCGAAAAAAAGTCACTCACCTGATTTTATTACCGACGGCTCCCATGAAACATACTGGCAAAGCACAGAAGTGAAAGGGAACTATATAAACGTTGATTTTAAAGTACGCAGAGAATTTGGAGGGCTGCATATAAATTGGCTTGAGAAAAACTATCCCAGTAGTTGTGATATCCTTTTATCAACAGATGCAGAGAATTGGGAAAAAGTATATTCTGTTAAGTCAAACCAAAGCCATAGTAGCTTTATATGGCTGCCAGAAACTCAGGCTAATTACCTTAGGATAGATTTCACTGAAGATACACCAAAAAAAGAAGTTGGCATTCGAGAGATCTGGTTTTTGGATATTAACGAAACGTTAACCAAAAATGATTTTCTAATGTACGTTGCGGCCAATTCCCCTCCTGGAAATTACCCTAGATACTTTTCAAAGCAAGCCTCTTACTGGACCATTACAGGTGTTAACAATGATAAGAAAG
>DNTK01000433.1 GCA_003508755.1 Bacteroidales bacterium
GGGATGTATTGCGGGGTTGGCGGAGGTGGCTCCAGCTGTGGTGTTGGCGTATCCAGTACCAGCACAATCGTACAGGGCGATTTTACTGCAGGCTTAATTTTTCAATTGGGTGAAGATTATTAACCATTTACTTTTCGAAATTTAACGCACTTAGAGTTTTTAAAACAGTTACTTAAGACCTAGTTTATAATTTATAAAGATTAGGCCACTAAATTCGCATGTATCCATAGCAGTAAACATGGGAGTTAAAACAACGCTACCTACATCGGCCTATTCTTTGGAGGATTACTTACCTGACTTTAGCATTCAGGACGATTATTATTCTGTATCGCTAGCCACTTCAGTGCAGGAATTAGATGAAGCATTTAAACTCAGATTCGAGGTGTTTAATCTTGAATTACAGGAAGGTTTACAAAGCTCATATTTAACCTTGCGCGATGAGGATGCATTTGACAAGCAATGCCATCATCTGATAATTAAAGAGAAAATAACCGGTGTCATTATTGGAACCTACCGAATGCAAACCAATGAACATGCACAACAAGGTATTGGGTTTTATTCTGGCAGCGAATTTCAGTTTGAGATGTTTCATAAGAATGTATTGGCTAATTCTGTGGAGTTAGGTCGCGCATGTATTGCTAAAGCATATCGAAATAAAAAGGTATTATTTCTGTTGTGGTGTGGTATTGCCCAATATGCAATAGCTTTTCAGAAACGCTATTTATTTGGTTGTTGTTCGCTTGCCAGCCAGAATATTAATGAGGGAAATAAATTGTGGCATCAGTTAGAAGAAGATGGGCATATAACCAAGAGTGATATCATCCCGGCCCGAAAAGAGTATTCAACTGAATCCGATTATTCAAACTATAAACAAATGGAGCAGGTTAACATGCCTCCCCTTCTTGGAATGTATTTGCGATATGGTGCCAAAGTAGTAAGCTATCCGGCAATCGACCGGGAATTTAAAACCATCGATTATTTAATATTGTTGGATGTTGCTGATTTAAATCCTGCAATAAAAAGATTGTTTTTTAAGCTTCCTGAATCAGAAGCAGTCTATTGTCCTCCAAAATAAAATACCAGCGTGATATCAACATAAATTATAGCTCAATAACTTTTTATCTAGCTGTCAGTCGGAGCTAAAACTATCTTTTTATTTCCATGCTTTACGATTTCCTTAAAATAGTACTTAATAAGGTTATAATCTGTTTGCAGGTATTCAGAATTCTTGAAGTAATAACTCATTGTAACCTGCAATTCATCACCATTTTCTAGGATATTGTATTTCATTTCAAACAGGTTGTTTCGAACATGAAAATTATCTGGCTTATAATCAATTCTATAATTCTCTGGAATTTTAATGGTTGTAACATATGACTGTATTTTTGGATAATGCATGTCCAGTGGATAATGTCGTTTATCTTGTTTTAAAGGGTTTTCAGAAATACACTCAAAAAGGAATGGCGAAATATAAAACTTATTGTTTATCTTCTCAGCTGGGTTATTAACCTTAAACTTATACTGATAATCAGTGTTTATATCCTCGAGTCCTTCAATTTCAGTGCAGGAATCAACTAAATTGTATCCTTTTTTTGTAAGTGCTGTATTTAGTTTTTCAATATCATCTCCATATTTCTTTCTTAAATAGAGAGCAGTATATTCATCAGCAGATAATTCTACTTCTCCTTCAATACTGTCATTTGCGACATCGATATCAAATGAATATTTCATCTTGGATGGCTTGTTAAATTTTAAATCAACCCATCCGATTTTGTCTGAATTAATCAATAAACCATTATCATTAATACATCTGGGAGGTATTCTGAAAGGTTGGGTTAAAGTTTCCGTGGCATCTGCCAATTGGGGCTTCCCATCGAAATATGCAAGGCCAAGTGTATAGTTAAAAAAATGGATGAAAGGATAATCACTTTTCACTTTTCCATGATTTCTGGTACTAATTAATACCCCATATGATTCTATACCCACAGCATTTAATAATCCAATCATAAAAAGATTCAGCTCGGCACTATTGCCATATTTGTCTTTCATTAATTCATTCACAGATTTTTGTGCATATTTTCTATTTTCACCATTCCAATTATAATTGCTTTTCACATAGTTAACCACAGATTCAAATTTTTCTTTGTCGGTTTTGCCTTCAAGAGCAGCAATATCTGGTATTTTACTGGCAGCCTTTTCACTTTTCTTAATGAACTTTCCAAAATCTACACGCTTTTCTAGCTCTTTTGCAATCTTTGGCCAAGTGCTCATGTATTCAATTTCGGCACCATTCATTTGTGTTACTTTTGAAAGTTGAAAATCAATTTTTATTATATAATCATTAACAGAGGTTATAAACTCTTCATCTTTAAATCCATCAATGTTTTTTAATATGAAAACATGAAGCATATCTCTATATTTTGCTGGACCAAATTGCCGCTCCATACTACTCAATTTAGTTTCAAAATGGTCAAATTTTGATACTCCCTGCACAATATAACTGTATGTGTAAAATGGAACCAATGAAACCTCATATTTACTATATAGATTTGGAATTCTCCATTGAAACTCCCAATCAACCAGGTTAAATATGTATGGAGTCTGAATCTTATAGGTATATTCTATTATGGAGCCAACTTTTACATTTGGCAATGCAAGTTTTTTTCGGTCCCAATTTGAATTAATCTTTTCTGTAAAAAGATTTTTATTTTTGAATTTGGTTTCAATTAGTTTTCCGTCCTCAAAATTGTACGTTGAACCTTTAACATTGTAAACTTGCTCGTAGTTATTTCCCTCGTGATAATAAGGAATATTAACTTCGGCATATTCCAACCCTCCTTCTTTTAAAATTTTTATACGTGTTCTTCGTTCAAAAATTATATCAAAGCCCCCTTCATCATCTTTTATAAAAGTTGACTTTCCAATATCATACAATACTACGGCTTCTGCTTCTTTGTCGGTTTTATGCTCAGAATAGCTGATATCTTCTGCCGAAATTTCCCCGTACTCAAGAGATGTTACTTGTCCGTTTAATGTTATACTAAAAAAGATTGAAAATAGTGGAAATAATAAGTACTTCATTTTGTTACTTTTTTTGTGTAATTATGGTTGAAGAATCATCAATTTCTTTAACTCTTTTAATGAATGCATAAAATTCTTCATACTCGTTCGTTGAAATAATCTGCGAGTACACTATGAATTGTTTATTAACCAATACGTTATTACCCTCTGCTATAAAGGATATATGATATTGCCCAAAACGAGACTCAAAAGAATTATTATCCGGAATGTTTAAAACTGCATACTCATTTGGAATTTCATAATTAATACTGTCTATTCGGTTAATTGGGTAACTAATTGCTACCGGTAGTCTCCTTTTCTCGGGCTTTTCAAAATTGGGAATAGACATAGGTAGGACGTCAATTAATAAATCCTCACCATAAAAGTTGTATAAATTATGAATCCTTGTTTTGTAGCTGAGCTCAATACTCTTGGAGTCTCTGAAGGGTTCCATTAACTCATAGCTGACAAGCTCTGAACCTTTGTCCAGATAGTGATTTTTAATGACTCTTTCCTGAAGAGATGGATTATATTCTCTTTTTAAATACAATAATTTTTCAAACTCAGCTCCCCGATATTTATTCAGAAAATCACCGAGTACTTCTGTTGTGCCAAAGCTTTGCGAAAATTTTATCTTACGCGATTCTAAAACATCATAAAGCCCTAATGCAGGAGTTTGGATGAACTTACTACCATCTTTTGAAATGGCAAATGCTTTTCTGTTTTGAGTAAATGTGCCAAGATAATTAAACGGTCCATCGCTGGTACAATCTAACCATATTGTATCCTTTTCGATAGGTACTGCTAAAATGATGTGGTTAAACTGTTGTGATGGAAAATCTAAATTAATTGTACTAATCTTATCTCCTGCAAATACACTGGTATAATATGATTCAATACCCACATGCTCAAGAACTGATTTAAAATAGTTCGTTAACGCCTTACAATCGCCATATTTATTTTTTGAGACATACTCAGCCGGATAAGGCTTGAGACCTCCTGTTTCAATTGTAACATTAACATAGCGAGTATTATCCTGTAAATAGTGGTAAAGTGTTCGAACCTTATCCTTTTGATTCTCCAACCCTGAGATTAGACTTGTGATTTTCATAATCTCATTCTCGGGTAATTTATTTAAACCTTCAAGCAAACTTAACTCCCATTCCCCAAAGCTCTCCCAATCAAGAAAGCTTCCTTTTTGTTCAAACTTAAAGACCTCCGGTGCCACATGCACATAAGGTAGAAACTCTTTGTAAGGAGGTGAATAGACTTCATACAAATATGGCTTTAGGTATTCGCTTTTCCAAACATATATTATTTTGTCTTCTATGGTTTCTCGCGAGGAAGAAGTTATAAGATTTTCTGTGTAGTTTATTTTTTCTTTTACAGATGTTTCTATTCTTAAACAGGCATTTCGTGTGGGGATTTCAAGGTCCAGAACCGGAATCCAATTGACGATATGAAGGTATTCAGTGTACACCACGGTGTAACTATAATTCAGAACATATGGGTATTGATTGTGTTTTAGTGTAAACTCTTTAACAAAATCATCTTCGTATAGCGATATACTGGAGATAGAACTTCTGGTAATAATTTTATCTCTCTTAAGCTTCTTGATTTTATTGCCATTGATATCGGTTATCGATGCCTTAATATCAGAGGGTTTATTTAGTCCGTTGTATGGGATTTCTACTTTTGTATATTGTTCTCCGGCCCTATTATTTATTCGTATTTTATAGCTGATATTTTTGGTGACTTTTCCTTTTATTACAACAATATTGGTAGTTTGGTCTAAAAGTTCGGCATCATAATTCTGAGAAAAAATAAATGATGTGCTCAGAAAGAGCAGTGGAATAACTAAATGTATTTTCATGAAACGGTTAAATGTCGTTTTCCTTAACTATAAAATAAAGTATTGCGGATACTCCGAAAATTGAGCTGAGTCATACACTATACTTGGCCACAATATAAAAAATATTCGCTAAAAGTTAAAAATCTTTAGGGATGTATCTTCGTTTATCCTTCCTTCCTTCTTATTTTATAACCCAGATACCCCATACCTATTGCCATTAACGGATTTACTATGTTAAAAAAACAATAGGGCAAATAGGTCCATGTAGATACTCCCAGAACTTTTGATTGAGTGGCACCACATGTATTCCAGGGAATAAGCACCGAGGTTATGGTACCACCATCCTCAAGGGTACGACTCAAAACCTCAGGCTTTAAACCTCTTTCGTCATAACTTGCAGCATACATTTCACCTGGCACCACAATAGAAATATATTGATCGGAAGCGGTTATATTAAAAAATATTGAGGTACCTATTGTGGATGCTATTAGTGAACCTGTTGATTTCGCCATTTTAATTACCGAGTTCGTGATGCGGGTAAGCATTCCGGCAGCCTGCATGGTTCCCCCGAAAACCATGGCCGATAAAATTAGCCAGACGGTATTCAGCATTCCGGCCATTCCTGAAGTAGCAAACAGCTCATTAACAATGGCATTCTCCGAAGAAATGTTTACATCGCCAAACATGGCTGTCATAAAAGCTTTATAGGAAGCAAATAAATAGGTTCCATCAGCATTCCCAAACACTGAAGCCAGAAAAATCTTGAATTGTGCAATGGTTGAGTCTGCATCAATTATTCCTATCTCTAAAATAGTAGACCGCTGAAATATAATTGCAAATAACCCTCCAACTAAGGTTCCAATCATCAATGCTGGCAGCGGTTGAATCTTTTTAATAATAATTCCGATTAGTATAACCGGAACAAGCAATAATATTGGTGAGATAAAAAAGGAGGTTTCTATTGACTTTATTACGCCTGTTATATTGGTTTCTACATTTTCCAGTTCGATGACAAATCCTAGCACAGTAAATATGATAATTGCTAATATAATGGAGGGCACCGTGGTTACTGTCATGTAGCGAATGTGTGTAAATAAATCTGTTCCGGCTATGGCAGGTGCCAAATTGGTCGTATCAGAAAGGGGTGACATTTTATCGCCAAAGTAAGCTCCTGAAATAATAGCGCCGGCAATCAGCCCCTCATGAAATCCAAGGGCTTTGCCAATACCCAACAAGGCTACCCCAATGGTGGCAATGGTAGACCACGAGGAGCCCGTAGCCAGAGAAACCAAACCGCTCACCACCACAGCTGTGAGTAAAAACACTTTTGGATGAATAATCTTCAAACCATAATAAATCATAGCTGGAACAGTACCACTGATTAACCAGGTACCCGCCAGGGAACCTATAAGCAATAGTATTAGCATGGCCGGCATTGCCTTGCTAATACTTTTTATGATGCGACTTTTGATATCATCCCAGGTAACCTGATGCCGAATGGCGATTGATGCGGCAATAACAGCTGCCAGAAGCAGTATAATCTGATTGGATCCTCCCAGTGTATCATCTCCAAACACCAATACATTAAGCGTTAGAAACACAATGAGAAACAAAATGGGAACCAATGAAGAGAAGAGTGTGAGTTCCTTTTTAGATTTAGGCATAGGGAGAATTATTTAATGATGCTTGTTGTGATGCTTTATCATATTCTCTTGCAAAATAATAGATTATTAACATTCTGATAAAAGTATTTCTTTTTTTTTAATCTATTTTTACCAATAAATCTATTAAAGAGAGAGAATGACAACTCTCTTTTTAATATAGCAGAACAATAGAGTATGATTCTGAACTATAATTTTTTTGAACCGGAAAATCGTCTTGAGCCACAGAAAGGGAAGGTACTGATCTCCGAACCCTTTCTACAGGACAATTATTTTAAGCGTTCAATAGTGCTAATAACTGAGCACGATGATTCGGAGGGTACTGTTGGATTTGTATTAAATAAACCCGTGGATATTGCTATTGATGAAATTATTGAAAACTTCCCGAAGTCAAACGCCAGTCTTTCATTGGGCGGACCTGTAAACACCAATACTCTCCATTATATACATACACTTGGTGATATTGTACCTAACAGCAACAAGGTAATCGGAAATGTTTACTGGGGGGGTGATTTTGAAGTAGTTGAAAGACTCATTCAATCCGGTAACATTACAAACACACAAATTAAGTTCTTCTTGGGGTACTCAGGATGGTCACCCAATCAACTCGAAGAGGAACTAAATCAAAGTGCCTGGCTGGTTTCCGAGCTCTCTCCTGAAAAGATAATGGCTCCCATGAACCGGAATTATTGGAAAAGACACCTTGAAGGCAAGGGTAAGAAGTACGAAATGTGGTCGAAATTTCCGGAAGATCCTGAAATGAACTAACCGAGTTCTTCTTTTATTAATTCATTCAACTGATTGATAAACCAGGCCCCCATCTTATGGTAGTACCGGCGGTTGCGGAATGCCGAAACAAAATGGACCCCTTGAATTGCATTGGTTAACAATATTTCATCAACAACCTCTATGTCTTTTTCGGTAAAACCGTTTGTGTACTTAACTTCAATATTATTCCCGGATGCTATTTCAATTATTGTTTTTCGCATGGTACCATCAACACAGCCACACTCATTGGTAGTAGTGTAAAGCACTTTGTTTTTTACCAGGAAAAGATTGGATGAAAGACCCTCAATAATTTTTTGCTCCTGGTTTAATATAAAGCAATCGTCCAGCTTGTTAGCTGACTTCCAGATACCAGCCAATACATAAAAAAGCGAACTACTCGTTTTTAATTTCGATAAGGGCGAAATTGGTTTTAATTGTTCAGAGTAGATTCCCGTTTTAAGCCCTTGTGCCGGAAGACTAAAATATTCATCCTCATACTCAGTAGCAGTAATAATAAAGCTGGCCGAATTATTAGCGGGAGTATAGAACCCACCTTGATTTCTGAAGATTGATAACCGCACCCTGGCTGCCTTATAAAGACGGTTTTTTTGCAGCAGCTTGTTTATTTGCAACCTAAAATACTGTTCTGTATAGGCATCAGGCAGTTGTATATTTATTAGTTTTAATGAATCGGCAATGCGATGGTAATGATTTGAAAAAAACAACGGTTGTGAATTCAAACAGCGTATGGTTTCAAAAATACCATCACCATAGCAAAAGCCACGGTTATCAGCCATTATTTGGGGTTCGTTAGCCGGTATATGCGAGCCATTAAAGTTTATATGTCTGCTCATAGAACCAGCAATTCATTTATAAAATGACGGATTAAACGCAGATCGATAAAGAGCGGAAAAACAAACCCAAATACAGCCCCTAATAAATGGGCATCATGTGCAATATTGTCCGTGCCTCTTCTTGATTGGTAGTGGGAATAAATAATATACAATATGGCAAATATTATTCCCGGAATACCAATTATACCATAGAGGTAAAGTTTTTCCCAGGGTTTAAAAAAGATACTGAAGAACATAACTGCAGCTACAGCACCCGAGGCTCCTACTGCGTTGTACCATACATTATCCTTGTGCCGAAACAGACTTATCGAAGATGCAAATACAATGGATATAAGATAAAAAAACAAGTATATCAGTATGGGATATTTTACGATACCCTGCGCGGCCATTAAATTCAGGTAATACTCCACTGTTCGACCAAAGAAATAGAGTACCAGCATGTTTACAATCAGGTGCCACCAGCCTGCATGTACAAAACCATGTGTTAAAAGCCTAAAAATTTCTTTCCGGTGATAAACCTGATAAGCATTAAATTGCAATTTTCTGAATAATTCCTGGTTATTAAAGGCCAGAATAGAAATGCCGGACGTTATAATGATTATTACTATGGTTATGCTCATGTGCGGTGTTTCAATGTTAATTTAATATCTTAAATATCAGCTCTTTCAATAAATCGCCGGGTGTAGATGAAAGACTCCCTACTCCCTTTGATTTTAAATCGTATTCGCGAAGGGCGGATATAATGCTCACGGCCTTCTTTGGAGGATAAATACTAGCCCCTCTTTGATAATCGGAAACAAAATATGGATTGATTTTAAGTGCCGAGGCAACTGACATCTTAGATTTATCCTGTAGAAAATAATAAACCAAAATTTTATTAAAGAAACTGTAAAGCATGGCAATGGTAACCGGAAAGGGATTGCTTTTTTGGTTTTGGGCAAAATGATCGACAATCCGAAATGCCTTTAAATGATCGCGTTTAATTAGCGCCTGCTGCAGCTCGATGTTATTAAAATCCTTACTGATACCAATGTTTTCTTCGATATGCACCGGACTTATTAACTTCTCTCCTTCAGGAAGAGTAATAATGAGTTTCTCCAGCTCCATCGATATTTTACTTAAATCGGATCCTAAAAACTCAGTCAGCAATAAGGCTCCGGTAGGCTGAATATCAAATCCTTTTGTTTTCAGGTATTTTGTTATCCAATCGGGTACCCTGTCTTCATAAAGCCTTTTCGATTCAAAAAGTACATGGTTCTTTTCAAGTACTTTATAGAGTTTTTTTCTTTTATCGAGCTTTTTGTACTTAAAATTTATGACCAGCAACGTCGAATTAAGCGGATTATCAGCATAGTATACCAAATCATCGATATTACCAATATTTTGAGCTTCCTTGATAATAACAACCTGGTAATCAGCCATCATTGGAAAGCGCTTTGCCGCATTTATCACAGAGGCGATATCAACGTCTTTCCCATATAATACACTCTGATTAAAAGCCTTATCAGCTTCACTTAGCACATTTGCAGCAATATAATCAGTAATTCGATCAATAAAATAAGGCTCATCACCCATTAGGAAGTATATTGGCGCATACTTTTTTTGCTTTAAGTCTGAAAGGATTGAATCAAATGTCATTTCGAAAGAATATAGCCGCTAAAATAGAAAAAAGATTAGTATTTTTCGACGCCTTATGAGGGCATTGTACTACCAATTTTATCGATGCAACAACTTAATTTACCTTCATATAGCTTTACTGTTAAGAAGAAAGGTGACAACACACTCATCTTCGACGAATTGCGTAAAAAATATTTAGTTCTTACCCCTGAAGAGTGGGTCAGGCAGCACATCATTAAATTTTTAATCCAGGAGAAAAAATTTCCGAGCGGACTAATTTCGATCGAAGCCGAAATAAATGTTAATAATTTGCGCAGACGGTATGATGGTTTAGTTTATTCACGAAAAAATAGTCCCTTATTATTAATCGAATGCAAAGCCCCTACAGTCGAAATTAATCAGAAAGTGTTTGACCAAATTTTTGCCTATAACACGCAGGTTATTGCTCCCTATCTTTTGGTTACGAACGGATTAAGACATTTTTTGCTTAAACGCGAAAAAGACGGAGGGTTTAAGTTTAGCAAAGAATTTCCCGAATACGACAAGCTTTAAAACCAAACGAGACATCAGATTAATTTGAACCCCAACAACCAGGATTTCTGCGTATTTAAAAATTGAATAGATAATTCCTTCGTATTCCAATTCACCCAAAAAGAATGCATCCGGAAGACTTGTTTTATGTAATTTACAGCCTTACCTGTAGCTTGGATTGATGCATTGAAACATGAGCTCATCATTAAAACCATCGATGGTTTTAATCCAGGATTTTTTTTTACCAATTAACTCAAAACCAAGCTTTTTAAACAGGTTTATACTGGTGGTATTTTGTGGCATTATATTACAATATACCTGTTTAAGCTGCAAGGTATTAAAAACATACTGCATGAGTGCCGAAAGTGCCTCCTGAGCATACCCTTTTCCGCGTTCATGTTTATCACCAATTAATACGCCAATACCAGCCCTTAAATGATGCGGTTCAAAATCAAACAAGTCTACAGCTCCAATAGTTTTATCTTTTCCATTAACAGTAACATCAATCATTAGCCTAAGCTGACGTGTTTGATAGATGTCCAGGTGGGAACTCTCGATATATTTTGTAAGGACATAACGCGAGAAAGGCGCAATCGTATTGCTCACCTCCCAAATTGAACGATCATTTTCCCATTTGAACAAAATTTCAATATCATCCGGTTCCAGTGCGCGTAAAACAACCCTGTTATTTTTGAAGGCATCCATTTCTATTGGAAGTTATTGATATCAGATGTTTTTCGAATAAACGCATCTTCATATCCCATGGCAAAGGTTTGTCGGAGTGCTTTAATAGCTTCTTTTTTGGTAGCATAGCGGCCATAAATAAACCGAGTGTAACCGTCATTTCCTTCAATACGACGAACTAAACTGTTGTCTAATCCTTGCAGTTGTTTATCATCTTTTGGAAATATTAAAGCCAATACCTGTATGGTATACGCTCCTTCTTCCGAAAGCAGGGGAGCGTTTACAGGTTCGATTTCGGGCTTGGGTTCCTCAGCAACAACCTGAACCACCGGCTCGGGTTCAGGTTCAAGCACAGTCTCAGGTTCGGGAACGGGCTCAGGCTCGGTTTCTTCAACAACAACAGCCATAACTTCAACCTCAGCACTTTCCTCCTTTTCAATAGGCTCGGGCTCCATTTTTTCAGGAATTGTAGCGGTTGCTATAACAGCTGCTGCAGCGACTGCAGGTACTTCTTCCGGTATTTCAGTTACTTCAGCTTGTTCTTCCAATACCTCTGTGACAGGAGCTTCTTCTTTTTCGAGTTCCGGAGGTCTTAAAGAAGCCATATAGTCACTAATCTCGCGTTGGCGATCGGTACCTGATTGAACCATGTAAAGATCTAATTTGCCGAATCCGCCTGGTAAATCGCGCGCAATATAGCCCTTGCGGTATTTTTCGTAATATTTAAATGAAATGTCGTCGTCAACCGAATTGTAGGGCATGCCCAAGTTTTCTGGTTGAGTCCAGCTGCCGGAACTTAAGCGTGAATAATAAATATCCATGCGGCCAATGGTGCCCGGTCTGTCTGAGCTAAAATATAAAGTATTGCCACTATTTGTAATAAAGGGTGATTCTTCGTTCGCCTTGGTATTTATCACTTCGCCTAAATTTTCAGCCTTCGACCATTTTCCATTTTCCCGGGTAGAATAAAAGATATCAAAGCCCCCTATGCTTGAAGC
>DNTK01000067.1 GCA_003508755.1 Bacteroidales bacterium
GTTTTATTACAAGGGATACAGCACAATCGATTACCGTTTGAACATGTATGCAGCCACTAAGCTTGCACATAAGTAACTGCGCCCCAGGTGGGGGATAAACTATTTTGTTTCGCACCTTCAGCCCTTACAAAATACACAATACTGGTCGATTTATAAAAACACAACCCATTTACTCACAGCCTATGTCCCGGGCCTGTTTCGTCACAACTCTGTTCGCATTGATGCAGGGATTGAAAGCGGATTTGGTGCTCGAATGGCCTTACCTCGTGGGTACACCTCAACAGAATTAATTTTATATAACGACTCAAAAAAGGTTGCATTCAATTATGCACTGCCCTTACTATATCCTAATTTATCGGTCGGTCCGGTTGCCTATTTCAAACGAATTCAGGCCAATTTGTTTTTCGACAGTTTTGAATATACCTACGATTTTAACCAGGAGTTCTTCTCAAACACCATACAATCAGCAGGAATCGAACTTGGGATTGAAACCAACCTGCTCCGGTTTTTTTGGACCTTTGTGCCTACCTTTCAATACAGCTATCGGCTTGAAGACGGAACTTCCCGCTTTGGCTTCCTGATGACTACTCAGTTTGGATTTGCAATTGGAGGAATAACTCCATATACCAACCTGCAGAATCAGGCCTTACCACAATAGTCGTTAATTAACCGGTCGTAAGCTGCCATAAGGTGTCTAACCAGGGGAATTTGCACATCAAAGCGATGGTGATTAATTTGAGCAACCGGCAATATTTTTGGGGATGTTCCGGTAATAAAACACGCATTATACGCATTCATTGACTTAAATGGAATATCAGTTTCAACGTAAGGGATGCCAAGGGAATCAGACAACTCAATAACTTTTTTACGGGTTATGCCTTCAAGAATATTTTCTCCCGGCGGAGAAAACAGGGTATCTTTCTTTACGAAAAACACGTTGCTGCGGCTGCCCTCTGTAACGTGACCAAAATGGTCGATTAGCAAAATTTCAAATAAGGGGTCCTTTTTATACAGCTTCGTAATTTGGTCCCTGATTTTATTGTTTACGTCAGACTGCTTTACATGTGGATTTGAGCGTTCTGTTTGAAATGAGCCCAATGCAACTCCCTGCATGTATTGTTCGTAGCTGGGATATCTAAACGGAACAGGGAAAGCAGCAAAAAGCAATTTGGCATTAAGGAGTATCCCCTCAAACCGAATATTGCAAACAGACAGGTTATTTTTAGCGAGTGTATCGAGCAATATTTTTTTGCATTCAGCAAAGCTTACCGGTGATTCTAAATTAATTTCGCGCAACGATTTTTTAAACCTGCTAAAATGGTATTCCAGGAAAAGAGGTTTGCTATTGATTACACGCAGTACCTCATAAATACGATTTGTTTCTTCAGGAATAGAGTTTTCCAGTTCAGACTTTGCAACCCATTGCCCATTATAGTAGATTAATTCCTTATTCATTACTGGGGGACAAAGATATATTTTATGAATCCTTCAACACGTTTTGCAGCGGTTATATCGCGTTCAAACCTGAAATTTCTTGCCGAAGCAATAGCCGTCTCCAGAATACATGTTTCACTGGTTGTAGCACTTTTAACAGCAGCACTTAGCACTTCACCCGAAGGGCTAACCTGTATGGCAACCACTACTTCGCCACCCCCCTGGCAGCGATAAATAGGGCGATCGACATAGCTGGCTTTTCTGTTTACCGGCACCTCATATTCAATGCGGGTGTTCCCGAAATTGGTTTTAACATCTTCTTTAACTTCCTGTTCTTCTGCCACAACCGGATCATCCGGAAGTGAATTATCATGTTGTGGATTTAAATCTTCGATACCCATCTCATCCATGAGCTCCTGAATATATTTTTCAGTGCTTATTTCCTCATTTACCTGGTCGGCCACATTAGAAACGATGTTGCTCATAGCTTCCTGAGTAAGCGGTGTAATTTCTTCCTGGTCCGGGTTAGATTCTTCTATAATTTCTTCGATGGGTTTATATTCTTCCTCGCTAAATTCAATGGTAATAATTTCCTGATGCCTGGTTTTTACCTGTCCTATCTTTAAGGTAAGGAAAGCAATGAGTAAGACCAGGTGAAAGGCCAAGGTACCCAAAAGGCCGGTTAACATGTATCGTTTTTGCTCTTGCACCACACGTTTGTTTTCTGAGGTCCAAATTATAAAGAATCAACGAAAATATCTATTTAAACACTAACAAGACCGACAATAATTGCCTCATCAGGGTGATTTATGTTCTCCTATCAAGGGAACTTTATTCTGTTTGATATCCTTGACAATGACAATGAATTTTTGTAAATTGTAATGTACCATTCCACTCACAGCTGGTATCGCCAGGAAATACAGGAAAAAGCTTTCAAAGAAACCGTAACCTTCAGATCATGGAACAGAACAGGGTAATTGAAACCATTGGCAGTATTACCAAAATGGAGCATTTAAGCTCATTGGAACATAGCACGCTCGAAAACACCTTGGTGTTGAACAATACCTCTCCATTTCCGGGAGTGAAAGATCAGACAAGTGGAGAACGTAAAAACCTTGGTTCGTTTTTTATTATTCTTCGTTATCGTTATGCACCGGAAAAAATAAACCGCATTAATTGCGACTTATTTAAAGCATGCAATTTAAAGCGGTATCCCAGTTATGGCGAAATCATTACAGAGGATCACATTTTGCCCTGTATTCGTTTAAAAGAAATCGAACAAGAAGAAATTGCCGACATTCAACATTATTTGCAGGAGCGGGATTTAAAACTTATGGTGCACAAGCCTCATGATGGGACAAGCAGGATAAAAATCTTTAAAACGTTTCGTTTGGTAGAAATCAACGACGGTTTATACCGTGATCTTAGCGAGGGCGAGAAGTTTTATATACAAATTGACAGTAACCTAAACTGGAAACGCTTCGATTACATTGTTCAGAAAATAAAGTTTAATCTCGAGAACAAAGAATTTGATGCCGCAATGGGCGTAATATACCGGTTCTGCGGGCCGCAGAATGTGATACGGGTTTATGACAAGGACAAATCGCTCGATAGGGCTTATGCCTTAAAAAAATGGTTTCTTTCTGAAGTAAAAAAAGAGATAAACATTAGCACCATGCACTAAAAAAGAAGTCCGAAATCGTCGGACTGGGGTATTTTATTAGGTTTTTCACCTCAGTCAAACGATTTTGGACTTCTACATTTCTTAGTCAAGTATTCTAACCCAGCCATGCTTGTCTTCCTCATCGCCAAACTGCACGGCAACCAGGTGCTCATACAACTGCGTGCTGATAGGGCCGGGTTTGTTATCATTGCTGTAATCGTAGAATTTATTGTTATCTGTGTCTACAATTTTTCTAATCGGGGTAATTACGGCAGCTGTGCCACAGGCACCCACTTCTTCAAACGAATCTAATTCATCAACTCCTACGGGTCTTCTTTCAACCTTTAAGCCCATATCCTCTGCCAAAGCCATTAAACTCATATTGGTGATCGAGGGAAGAATAGATTTTGATAAAGGGGTAATGTAGGTATTGTTTTTAATACCAAAGAAGTTGGCAGGTCCCGCTTCGTCGATGTATTTCTTTTCCTTTGCATCGAGATAAAGGCTGGTGGCGAAACCACCGTCATGTGCAATTTTTAAAGACAACAGGCTGGCAGCGTAGTTTCCACCAACCTTATAAGCACCGGTACCCAGTGGAGCAGCCCGATCAAAATCGCGGCAAATCATTACATCCACCGGATTAAAACCATCTTTAAAATATGGCCCAACCGGAGTAACAAAAACCATGAAAAGATAATCGCGTGCCGGACGAACCCCAACCTCTGGTCCAAGACCAATCAGCAAGGGTCGTATATAAAGCGTAGCTCCTGTACCATGGGGAGGTACATATTCTTTGTTTTTTTTCACTGCCGTAATAATAGCCTTCTCAAAGATTTCGAAAGGGGGGCTTTGCATCATAATACCCTTGGCCGATCGCTGCATACGTTTCCAGTTTTCCTCGATACGAAACAATCGAATTTTCCCATCGGTACCTCTGTATGCTTTAAGGCCTTCGAATATTTCCTGGCCATAGTGCAGGCAGGTTGATGCCATATGCAATTCAACGAATTCGGAAGAGCTTAGTTCTAGTTCTCCCCACTTACCATCCTGGTAGTAACATCGAACATTGTAATCTGTCTTAGAATACTGAAATGGAAGGTGCTTCCAGTCGATATTTTTCATATTACGGAACTATTTTGTCTTAACCTGACCAAATTTAGTTAAAGAGGGCTTTTAAACAAGTAACTAATATCATGTTTTTATGCCTTAATTCACTTTATTGATTTCTGGGTTCAACCGGCGCACCATATCGATTGCAATTCGGCTTTACATTTTAATCCTAAACTTGTGGGAGGCCCAAATGATCCATTGCCTAACTGGCTTTAAACAAGCAAGAAAAAAATAAAATGTTGTTTTTAGAGGCGATTAAATCAAAATGAATTGTTAAATTTACAAGAAGGACAGCGGCATTTTTGTATGTTGTTGTTAATTACAGAATGGATTTTTTCGATGTTAAATATTATCTTTATCCTTAACTTGTTTGAATTAACGTAAAATAGCATGGTAGAAAAAAGCATTATCCTTGTAACCTGGGATTTTACCGAAGTATCGGAGAATGCGCTGATGCACGCTCAAATTGCGGCAAAGCGGTTACGCACAAATGTAGCATTGCTTCATATAGTAAAAAAGGAAAGTGATATCAAGCCTGCCGAAGAAAGGTTGCATGGCGTAATTGCTGATAAATACAGCGATTATAATCCCAAGCCTGAGGCACTTGTTTTAACAGGGAATATTTTCACCACGATTACTGAAGCAGCAGATGAACATGGGGCTAAAATGGTGTTTATGGGTACCCATGGTATTAAAGGTACACAAAAACTGTTTGGGAGTTGGGCGCTAAAGGTTATCGCTCATTCGAAAGTACCTTTTGTTGTTGTGCAGGGAGCACCACCGGAAAACTTTGACTTTAATGATATTGTATTTCCTCTCAACTACCGGAAAGAAAACAAAGAATCGCTTAACTGGATATCATTCTTTTCAAGGTATTTTGGGTCAAAAATTCATGTGTTCAAAGCCAAACATACCGATCCGGCCTTTGTTAAGGGAATAGAGTCGAATATTATGTTCCTTGCTAAAAACTTTAAAGCAAAAGGCATTGAATACATCATGGAAGAGGCAGAATCAGAAAAGGAGTTTGCCAGGAACGTGGTAGAGTACTCGAAAAAGATAAATGCCAACGCTATATTTGTTATGACTACCAAAGACATTGGAATTACAGATTATATGCTGGGAGCTCATGAACAGTACATTATTGCCAATCAATATGGTATTCCTGTAGTGTGTGTCAATCCAAAACCACCCAAGTTCGGAGGCAGCTTTAGTACATCGGGCAGTTAGAAAACTCACCAAATAAATATATCTCAAGGGCTTCGGCCCTTGTTTTGTTTTCATAAATCCAAAAAGTCTTATGCGGTTGATATTTGCTACCAACAATCATCATAAATTAAAAGAAATAAAGGCGCTGCTGAGCAATAGGTATGAAGTAAAAGGGTTATCGGAAGTAAACATTCACGAAGATATTCCCGAACCACACGATACACTTAAAGACAATGCCATTGAAAAGGCCATGTATATTTATAAAAAATATGGTTTCGATTGCTTTGCCGATGATACCGGATTAGAGATTGAAGCCCTGGACGGGCGCCCCGGCGTTTATTCTGCCCGCTATGCCGGCGAAAACTGTTCCTTCCAGGACAATGTAAACAAAGTGCTTAGTGAAATGGATGGAGAAGCCAACCGGAAAGCTAAATTCCGCACTGTAATTGCTTTAGTAGAGAACGGCATTGTTTACACTTTTTCAGGAGAGGTAGAAGGCGAAATAATTCCTTCAGAGCGCGGAACCGATGGATTTGGATACGATCCCATCTTTCTGCCCCTTGGCTTTAATCAAACATTTGCCGAAATGCCGTTAAGCATAAAAAATACAATATCTCACCGGGCACGAGCGTTAAATAAATTCATCGATTTTCTTAACAATCGTAAATAACTATTGTAAATCAACACAAAACATGCTGATGGAGCGCTCTTATATTTTACGAATAACCGGTTTTCAGGTGGGTGTTTTTATATTGCTTGCTTTTCATCTGAGCAGCAAAGCTCAGGTGCCTAATAACACCTGGCGCGATCACCTTTCCTATCTTCAAGCTTCAACCATCGCTATTTCATCCGATAATGTATTTTGTGCTATGACAACCGGTGGAATGCTCTCATATAACAAACAAAACGGGGAAATTCAAAAACATTCTAAAGTGAATGGGTTATCTGATGTGAGCATCAGTTCCATCGCTTATTCACCCGGTGCAGACCTTTTAATTATTGGGTACAAAAACGGCAACATCGATTTACTTACCCAGAACGGGTTGGTGAATATGCCTGATATAAAGCGAAAACGCATTACCGGTATTAAAACCATTTACCAGATTGCTGTTTTTGGCACTGAAGCTTTTCTGGCCTGTGGTTTTGGAATTGTGCATCTCGATTTAGAAGCCCGTGAGGTACGTGACAGTTATTTTTTTGGAGCAGGAGGAACACCCATAATTGTTAATGATGTGGCCATTCTGAATGACTACATTTATGCTGCCACAGAATCTGGAATTTATAAAGCCGATTTAAATGCTCCCAACCTGGTAGACTTTAATTTTTGGAACCGCTTAGAACTTGTACCCCAGGCAACAGAGAACTATAAATTTATTGAAACGTTTAATAACCAGGTATTTGCCGTATACACACAAACTGATATTGACAGGATTATTCGCATTGACAGCGATAATTCCTGGAATTCCTGGAACCCGGGAACGGGCACGAACATTCGTCAATTAATAGCCGGCAACAATTATATCAGTGTAATTAATACCGACGATTCTTATCAGTTCAACTCAGGCCTCGAATTAACACGGCAATTTTATATACGGTTAGGGAATTATCTGATTGCCGATACAGATGGACGGGTATATGCTGCTTCTGCGATAACGGGGTTTTCTTATTTTCGCAGCGATGATTCTCAAGTTTCTGTTAAAGTATCCAATCCAAAGTACAATACTACCTCGAACATATTTACACAGGGCGATCATGTATGGATAGGTTCAGGAGGTTATCGAAATCCTTACAGAAATGGAGCTGCATACAATTTTTATGATGAGAAATGGACATCATTGTATTCCTATTCAACGGCTGGGTTGGGCCTAATCGGAAACTTTAACAAGTTTGCATTTCACCCGACAAAAACCAACCATGTGTATGCCAGTTCATACCGGTATGCCTTATACGAGATTGAGAACTACGAAATTGTTAAGACCCATGATTTAACAACCGTACCCGTGTTCCAACAGGGAATAACACCCGAGGTTGGTGTAAGAATTTTAGGACTCGATATTGATTCACGTGGTAATTTGTGGATGGTAAATGAGTATACCCAGGATCCGGTTTTTGTATTACGGGACGATTCGCAATGGGAACAACTTCAATTATCATCGCCGGCGTTTAATCCCCAGACCAGTTGGAGGGATTTAATTGTTACCGAAAACAATCAGATTTGGATACTCTCAAACAGGAGCCAGGTAATTGTGCTGCAGGAATTATCGGACGGCAGCATATTGGAAAAGCAATTTTCAATAAAAAATGAAGACGGCGATTTGCTCACCTTGTCTTATTCACTTACCGAAGATAAGG
>DNTK01000442.1 GCA_003508755.1 Bacteroidales bacterium
CGACCTCTGGAACCACAATCCAGCGCTCTAACCAACTGAGCTACATCCACCATTTTGAGGTGTGCAAAGATAAATATCTTTTTTAAAATCGAAAACTACATTCGTATTTTTTCTATGGCCATATTGAAAAAGTTTAACTCTATATTTGCAGAGTTAAATCGTAAAAAGGAATACTCCTTTATGCCCTGGACCAATTATCACAGCCACACTTATTATTGCGATGGAGCTGAGGCACCTGAAAACTACATTAAATGTGCTATAGATAAAGGCTTACCTGCTTATGGCTATTCGTCACATGCCCCCATAAATTTTGAAAGCGATTGGTGTATATCTGATGAGGATTTTACGAGGTACATCACCGATATCCGAACCATCAAGGAGAAACACAAAGGTGAGATACAAACCTATTTAGGACTTGAGGTTGATTTCATCCCCGGGGTTGCAGGAAGAAAGAAGCACTTGCTTGAGGACATAGAACTGGATTATTTTATTGGCTCCATTCATTTCGTGGATCAATTTGCAGATGGCACACACTGGAATATCGATACATCAAAAGAGCTTTTTAATAAGGGGCTTTCAACAATATTTAACAGCGATTTTAAGAAAGCTGCGACACGTTTCTACGAGCTAACCTGGCAGATGCTTGAAGAAGAAAAACCTGATATCATTGGTCACCTGGACAAAATAAAAATGTATAACAACGGTGCAGCATATTTCAATGAAAGCGATAGATGGTATAAAGATATATTGCTTAATACTATTCGTAAAATCAAACAATCAGGAACCATAGTTGAAGTCAATACACGTGGTTATTACCGATATGGACAAGAAGATCTTTATCCCGGTGATTGGTTAATTGAAAAGATGATTCAGCAGGATATTCCTATTATGTTGAATTCAGATTCACATGCTCCAGGCGAAATTATCTCTGGTTATAAATATGCAGCCAATGAGCTTAAAAATATGGGGTTGAAGTATCTATGGGTTTTGCTTGATGATAATTGGCAGGCGAAACCTTTTGATATGGATGGCATCCGTTTATAGGCCTAGGAATATTAAAGTAATTCCTTACGGGTAATCATGCCCGCCTCATCATACCTTATCCATTCGCCAATTCGCGTATTGTTTTTATACAGACCTTTTTCTTTAATAACGCCTGTGGCGTGCCACGATATAAATTTGCCGGTTAGTGTATCCTGCTTGTATTCAACCTCAAACAACTGATTTCCGCTTAAATTAAATCCTCTCCATATTCCCTGATAGCGACCATTTTCATAGGAACCTTCTCTTTTCACTTGTCCATTTTTAAAATAAGAAACCCTGCTTCCGTGAAGCACCCCTTCCTTAAAATTCAATTCTTCCTTTAAGATTTCGGTGCCTGAAAAATAAATGTAACAAGTTCCGCTAAAAGGCTTTATCTCATCCTGAAGATAGAAGATGTCTTCCGGAAGTTCATCTTCGGAGAGTATGACGGTTTTTTTTGAGCAAGAAGCACTTAAGACCGCCAGTAGAATGAATATAATGGTATAGTTCTTCATTTCGTTTTTTGCCTGGAATAAATACTACACGATTTAACGGCACTTATAGTGCAAAGTTGGTTTTACTTGGTTAAAGAATATATTTATACCATAAACAGATAAAACTGTCTGACAAATGATTTTAGGCGAAATTAAATTAATCATCTAACTGGTCTTAAAGCAACCCAGATTGCACCACAGCAGAAAAACTAATCCAGGTCTAGCGACATCTGTTCTCCATTGTAATTTCCATCTGTCTTAGCATCCTCACTTCCACTATTTAAAATGTTTTTATCCGGACTTTCATTGTTTTCTTTGGTTGTATCCTCCTCAGCTGGTTTTAAGGGTTCCAATTCAATAACCTTCTTAACCGTGTAATTCGAAAGTCTTTTACCTTTTGCTTTGAAACCTTTAACTGCTATGAACTCATTTACATCAATTTCTTCTACTTCGCGTTCTTTGTGCTTCCCTCCAAACTCAATTCTAAAAAGTGGGTAAGTTTCTGTTGAAATATGCACCAGTTCGCTTTCACTATCTTCCGGCAGGTATGGAAGGAGTTTTTCAGCATTTTCGGCAACAAATCGTTTTATGTAATGGTATTTTAGTTCTTTATCGAAATATACTACGGTATATACACACTCTTCACTGAACTTCTGAATAAGCTCCATGCCTTCTTCGAAATGGGTTGATACATCAGGTTTGTAGGTTGAATAACTGCCATCGTTGTAGAACGCTATAATTCTATCTTTCCCCTTAAATTCGCCAATAAATACACCTCGTTCATCGGTATTTAATCGCTTAACATCTTCGTCGAGCCAGATTTTAAGTCCGCCAAGTGTAGATTCTCCTTCCCTCTTTACATCAATACGATGAATAGCATAACGTGTAAGAATGTTTCCTTGTGAGCCTCTTCCCTTAATGGCTAAGTCGCTAAAAGGAAATTCAATGTGCAGGTTACGCAAGCGGGGGCGCGGCTTTAAAGTTACTTTCAGCACTTCGGCTTCTCCGTTCGGATTTACCGATAAATGAAGCAGCTTCGAATCTTTTGTTCCTTTTGTAAGATCGTATTCCTTGTCGCGGGTGATGCCTGTGATTGCGCAGCGCTTAGCCATAATGTTACCCTTCATGCCATCGCGGTATACCACATTATATATAGTGCGGGAGTCGTTTCGCTTAAAGACTCCAACATATAGCAGGTTCTTACCTACAAAGGATTTATCGGAAACCCGTGTAATTACATATTTCCCATCGCGACGTATGCATATAATATCATCAATATCGGAACAATCGCACACATATTCTTCTTTCCTAAGTCCTGTTCCTATAAATCCATCCTCACGGTTCACATAGAGCTTTTCATTGGCAACAGCTACCTGGGTTGCTGCAATATTATCGAAGCTTCTGATCTCGGTTTTCCTTTCACGTCCCTTGCCATATTTCTTCTTGATCTGTTTGAAATAGTTTATTGTAAAAGGAACAATGTTAGCCAGGTGATTTTTCACCTCTTCCATTTCATCCTCCAGTCCCTTAATAAACTCATCGGCCTTGAGTACATTGTATTTAAGAATACGCCCCATCTTTATTTCCAGAAGGGTGGCAATGTCGTCTAAGGTAATTTCTCTGCGAAATTTTTTCTTAAAGGGTTCAAAACATTTATCCAGGAACTTTAAAGCCTCTTGTTTGCTTGCCGCATCTTCATAGCCTTTCTCTTTATACATGCGCTCCTCGATAAATATTTTTTCGAGCGAAGATTTGTGCCATTCATCTTCCAGTTCATTCAGGCGTATCTCGAGCTCTAGTTTTAACATTGCAAGTGTATGATCCGCAGAATGTCTTAAGATTTCCGATATGCCCAAAAAACGGGGTTTCTCTTCCTGAATAATACAGGCATTTGGAGATATAGAAACCTCGCAATCGGTAAAAGCATAGAGCGCATCAATGGTTAAATCCGGTGAGATTCCTGAAGCCAGGTGCACTAGAATTTCAACATGCTCGGCTGTATTGTCATCTATTTTCTTGATTTTAATCTTACCCTTATCGTTTGCTTTGATTATAGAATCAATAACCGAAGAAGTAGTTTTTCCATAGGGTATTTCAGAAATACTGAGCGTTTTGCTGTCAACCTTGTTTATTTTAGCCCGAACGCGTATAGCTCCTCCACGCAATCCATCATTATATTTCGAAACATCCACCATACCTCCGGTAGGAAAATCCGGAAACAACTCAAACTTTTTACCCTCTAGATAGGCCACACATGCATCAAGTAACTCATTAAAGTTGTGAGGCATTATTTTAGAAGCAAGACCAACGGCTATACCTTCTACCCCTTGAGCAAGCAATAATGGGAATTTTACCGGTAAGGCTATAGGTTCTTTATTTCGCCCATCGTAGGATGATTTCCAGTTAGTAGTTTTCGGATTAAAGACTACCTCGAGAGCGAATTTGGTTAACCGTGCCTCGATGTACCGGGGAGCAGCCGAACCATCGCCTGTAAGTATGTTTCCCCAGTTTCCCTGGGTATCAATTAACAAGTCTTTTTGTCCCAATTGCACCAATGCATCTCCAATTGAAGCATCACCGTGTGGGTGGAACTGCATGGTATGTCCGATTAGATTGGCTACCTTATTGTATCTGCCATCGTCTAGTCGGCGCATCGAGTGTAATATTCGGCGCTGAACGGGCTTTAATCCATCATCGATATGCGGCACAGCACGTTCTAATATTACATATGAAGCATAATCGAGAAACCAATCACGGTACATCCCCGATAATTTCGTGACATGTGTCGATTTCTGATGTTCTGACAATTCGGATTCAGGAACAATTTCTTCATCACCGTTTAATTCATCTCGTATATCCTTGTCTTCTGTGCTCATTTTCTTTTTCTTGTCGCTGCGAAATGTTAAAATAC
>DNTK01000607.1 GCA_003508755.1 Bacteroidales bacterium
CAGGATGGTGTTATTGAGGTAATAAAAGTTCAGCCAGGCGATTCTGTGCTCGAAGGTGATGTGTTATTAGAAATGGTTTAGCATGATGAAAAGAGCAATTACAATATTTGGACTGATAGCCCTCATAACCATTATCCACGCCACCCTCCACAAAGCCGGTGCATTTAACCATAATTTAACCTCAAAAGTTTCAACCGAACAGGTTGTCGATAGCGATGAATATCAGCCGGATATCGGCGTGTTTGAGGGGATGAAAGCCGGACTTGAGCGATTCTGGTTGTACTCCGGATTTGCCAATGCCAAGGCAGGCAACCTGATAATGATTATGGTTGGGCTCATTTTTATCTTACTGGCCATTAAGTACGATTATGAACCCCTGCTGCTAATACCCATTGGCACCGGAATTATTATTGGTAACATACCCTTTGTGAGTCTCGAAATTGGAAAAGATCTCGGATTGTTTGCAGCAGAGGCAACACAAGGAATAAAAGTGGGTATTTATGAAAAAGGAAGTGTACTAAACTACTTGTATCTGGGAGTGGAACAAGGAATATACCCCCCCTTGATATTTCTTGGAATTGGTGCCATGACCGATTTTTCGGCACTTATTTCAAATCCTAGGCTCATGCTTCTTGGGGCTGCTGCACAAATCGGAATCTTCCTTACCTTTTTAGGAGCTCTTATACTGGGATTTGATCCCGAGCAGGCAGGTGCCATCGGAATCATTGGTGGAGCCGATGGTCCGACGGCTATTTTTATTTCTTCGAAACTTGCCAACGGCTGGTTTTTAGAGAATGGTGCCATGGTCTATGACGAAGCAAAAAACCTGATTGGCCCCATCGCCATTGCTGCCTACTCCTATATGGCGCTAGTACCTGTTATTCAGCCACCAATCATGCGGTTAATGACAACCAGGAAGCAGCGCCTGATTCGCATGAAGCCCCCGAGAGCCGTTTCGAAACAGGAAAAAATTATCTTCCCGATTATCGGATTAATTCTTACCACATTTATATCTCCAAGTGCCTTGCCACTTCTGGGTATGCTTTTCTTTGGTAATCTGCTAAAGGAATCAACTGTTACTGAGCGCCTGGCAGAAACAGCGCGTACTTCGATGATCGATATTGTGACTATTTTACTGGGACTGACGGTTGGAGCCTCTACACAGGCAGATGTATTCTTAACCCCCAGCTCTATGAAAATTTTTGGTTTAGGTGCCATTAGCTTTATGATTGCTACGGCGGGTGGTTTGGGATTTGCCCAGGTGATGAACCTCTTTTTACGTGGTAAAGATAAGCTAAATCCGCTCATTGGGGCTGCCGGTGTATCAGCAGTGCCCGATAGTGCTCGGGTAGTACATAATATGGGATTAAAAGACGATCCCAGTAATTTTTTGTTGATGCATGCTATGGCACCCAATGTCTCGGGCGTTATTGGTTCTGCTGTTGCTGCCGGTATATTATTAAGCTTCTTAATGTAAAAAGTCAAATACAATTTTATGGTTTCTGTCTATGGCAATTACGCTTTGGACAGCTAACTATCGCTAAGGCTTCCGGAACGTTAATATTCAAATTTTTTAGCAGCATACAATAAATTGATTTCTGATTACTGCGCTCTGCTCACTAATCAGCGTTTCGGCACGTTATTTGTAAACTAAAATGCGACAAAAAAAACAGCATTAACATCCAAACAATTTTCAGTAACTTACGTTAACAGTATCTGAAGACAAAGACAATAAAAGACGCGCACTCAAAACGCGTTTTTATTTTATTAGCAGAAATATTGCAACGAATATAAATTAAACCATTTTAAATAAAGAGAGTATGAAAAAGCTAACAAATTATTTTTTTATTGCTGTTGCCGCAATGGCTATGGTATTTACATCATGTACCGACGATGAGAATGCAACTGGTCCAACTATTACTTTTAAAGCAATAGATGGGTATTTGACCGGAGATGCAACTGGTGATGATGCTTTGGATGTTGGAGACACTGCAAGGTTCTCATGGGAGGTAATTAAAGGAAGTGCTAATTTAGAACAATTTACTATCCGTGATGCAAATTCTATGAATTATCCGGGTTATCCTAAAACCAACATTGATAAAGACCAATATGAAGCTGAGGATGGCTGGATACTTCAAACAGAAGGTGATTATAAGTTTACTTTTATTGCAACGGATAAGGATGGTTTAGAGGATGTTGTAACCTTTACCGTTTCAGCAAAGGGAGCAACAACCCCTTTGAGTGATGAAAAAACTTTTACACTTACCTATAAAAGTGCTAGCCAAAGTGATGGTGATAATGAAAATGCTGAAGTAGGGATTGAATATGCAAGCAATGTGGATGGTAATACCGCTCAATTTGCAACTATATCAGGCGAATTTGTGATGGTTACAGCTACTGAATATGCAAATATTGTTACAAAAGAATCATTATCTGCTGCTTTTAATAATGGTACAGTAGTAAACAACTTCCAAGCTAAATCAGATGCTAATTTTGAAGATTTGTACTTTATATCTAAAGTAACCAGTGGTGGCCTGTACCTTGTACATCTGACAAACCTTACTTTTGCTCCTGGAAATAACCAGGCTTCTTTTGCATATAAAGAATAGTTTTATTTAATAAATTCATAAACCGCTTCCACACCGAAGCGGTTTTTTTTATTTCCATTTTCCCATCAAAAGCGTATCTTCAGCTTGAAATTGAGCACTGAAAGATTTCTGATTGTCGCTTCTGAAAACTATGAAAATAGCAGTAAATACACGCTTATTACTACCGGATAAACTTGAAGGTTTAGGACGTTTTACCCACGAATCCCTTAAGCGTATTACCCAGGCACACCCCGAGCATCAGTTTGTTTTTATTTTTGATCGCAGGTACTCGGACGAATTTATTTACTCCAATAATATTATACCGGTTGTGGCATCGCCACAGGCCCGGCATCCTCTATTGTGGTATTTATTTTTCGATTATGGAGTTCCATTAGTTTTAAGAAAACACCAACCCGATCTGTTCTTTTCGCCAGATGGCTGGCTTTCATTAAGAAGTAAAATACCACAGCTTCCGGTTATACACGATCTTAATTTTTTTCATAATCCTCAGTGGGTAGACGGATTCGCCAGAAGGTATTACCATTACTTTTTCCCACGGTTCGTAAAAAGAGCCGAACGGATTGCAACCGTTTCAGAGTTTACCAAGCAGGACATTGTAACGCGTTTTGCCGTGAGTACCGAAAAGATTGATGTAGTTTATAATGGCTGTTCAGAAGGCTTTAAACCTGTGAATGCAATCACAAAAACACAAACACAGGTTTCAGTTGCGGGTGGTGCCCCTTTCTTTGTGTTTTTGGGCCTGGTGCACCCACGTAAAAACCTTGCACGGGTAATCAATGCTTTTTCGGCATACAGGCAATCAGAAAGTTCCGATATAAAACTTGTTGTTATTGGTGATTTAAAATACATGACAGCAGATGTGCGCCAAGCTTATTATGCATCTGATTTTCAGAAGGAAATCATATTTACTGGGAGAATGTCGGAAAATCATCTAAGAGAAACCATTGCCTCTTCAGAGGCTATGATTTATACCTCTTTGTTTGAGGGTTTTGGTATACCTATTCTGGAAGCCATGCATTGCGAAGTGCCGGTTATTACTTCCAATACTTCTTCGATGCCCGAGGTAGGAGGGGATGCAGCGCTTTATGTGAATCCTTATTCGATTGACTCAATTGCCGATGCGCTTCGAAAAATCGCAAAAGAAAAAAGGCTGAAGGAAAAACTCATAGAAAAGGCACGGAAGCAAAGACAACAATTCAGCTGGGATACGACGGCCAAATCTCTTTGGAGATCGATCGAATCAGTATCTATAAAATAACCGCCCCATTTGCGGGACGGCTATATTT
>DNTK01000503.1 GCA_003508755.1 Bacteroidales bacterium
GAGTAGTGGCTCTTAGTAGTGAAAAGTTACGAAACCTTTATACGCACAAAGTATTTGTTACTACTGCAGAGGAAAAACGGCTTACAAGAATAAAAAAATATTACCAATGGCGCGGTAAAAGTGAAAGTGAAACACAAGCGCTATATGAATCAAGAAAAATCGATGAATATAAATTAATCGAAAAAGACAGTAAATTAGCTGATCAAATAATTAGCAATTAATATGATTATTTCACGTACCCCTTTCCGCATCAGTTTTGTTGGTGGCGGTTCCGACCTGGAAACTTTCTATGCAAAACACACCGGAGCTGTGCTAAGCACTTCTATAGATAAATACATGTATATATCATCGCACCGCTACTTTTATAAGGATCAAATTCAGGTGAAATACTCAAAAACCGAAACCGTAAAAAGACTGGACGATTTGCAGCACCCACTGTTGCGTGAAACCCTTCGCAAAGCAAATATCAATGGTGGCATCGAGATAAGCTCTATTGCCGATATACCTGCTGGTACAGGGATGGGGTCATCATCGAGTTTTACAGTTGGGTTGCTACATAACCTGTATGCTATTAACAGAAAATATGTTACCCATGAGACTTTGGCAAAAGAAGCCTGTGAAATTGAAATTGACATATTAAAAGAACCCATTGGTAAACAAGACCAATATGCCGCTGCTTTTGGAGGATTAAATATTATAAGTTTTCATAAAGACGGAAGCGTAAAAGTAGAGCCTCTATATGTTGAAAATGAGGTATACCGGAATCTGCAAGATAATCTGGTCATGTTTTACGCGGGCAATCAGCGAAAAGCATCAGAAATACTATCGGAGCAAAAGAAAAATGCTTCACAGGAAGAAAAATTTAATACGCTGAAACAAATGGTTGGTTTTGTATACGAACTGCGTGATGCCTTATATGCCGGCCGATTAAATGACTTCGGCCATCTTCTTCATGAAAACTGGATATTAAAACAAAAACTGGCCTCAAAAATCAGCAATCCTGAAATAAATGAGATTTACGATGCCGGACTGGCAAACGGCGCCATTGGAGGAAAGCTTCTAGGAGCTGGCGGTGGTGGTTTTATGCTTTTTTATTGCGAAAAAGAGAAGCAGGAAAGACTAAAGCAGGCGCTAAATCGTTTTGAAACTATTGACTTTGGGTTTGAGAGGGATGGTTCAAAGATTATTTATTTTGCCGATGAGGCAAACTAGACTTTTAGTACAAAGATTTTAGCACTAAGACTTATTGACATTGACATAAAATGGAGCACTTTAAAGATTACTTTAAAAGACTTAAAAATACCATAGATAGTCTGGATATTCAGAGCCTCGAGAAAACAGTTGAAATAATACTAAAGGCACGGGAAGAAGGAAAAACCATGTTTATTTTTGGCAACGGTGGCAGTGCTGCCAATGCATCACACATTGCAGGAGATTTTCTAAAGGGAATTTCTTATGGATTGGAAAAACGCTTTCGTGTACATTGCCTAAACGATAATATGGCAGCCACCACAGCCATTACTAACGATCTTAATTACGACGAGGTATTTCTTGAGCAGTTGAAAACCTGGTTAAACCCGGGCGATATTGTTATTGGCATTTCGGGTAGTGGTAATTCCACAAATGTGCTAAAAACTATCGAATGGGCCAACCAGCATGGCGCCAACACCATCGGCGTTTGCGGTTATAAAGGGGGAAAGCTTATTGACTTGGTTGATACTGCTATTCTGGCCCCTATCAATGATATGGAGATATCGGAAGACATACACATCATTGTATTCCATGCCATCAAGCAACTGGTTCTGAAACGAATTAAAGGCAACCAGGTTGAAATGGGCGAAGCATACGAAAAAAGAGTAGCCCAATAAAACAATAAAATATCCTAACGGCCGTCATTATTTATGTAACAGTTGCATGCTATATTTGGGCTGAAAACATGTTTGTAAAATGAAAGCATTTATTACCGGAGGTGCCGGTTTTATTGGGTCGAACCTCGCCGATGCACTACTTCAAAACGGCCATGAAGTTATTGTTTACGATAACCTGTCGACCGGTCACCATAAGTTTATAGAGCACAACACATCTGAAGAAAATTATACCCTTGTAAAAGCGGATGTGCTTGAAAAAGAAAAGCTGATAGAATCTATGGCGGAATGCGATATGGTTTTTCATTTTCAGGCCAATGCTGATGTACGTGGTGGAATGCAAAACACAGCCATTGATGTTGAACAAAACATCCTGGGTACACACAATGTACTCGAAGGAATACGTATCAACGGAATTAAGAAAATCGCCTTTGCCAGTTCAGCCACCGTATATGGCGAACCAGAACAAATACCCACTCCAGAAGATATCTCTCCGATACAAACTTCGTTGTACGGAGCTTCCAAGTTTTCGGCCGAAGCCATGATTCAGGCGTATGCGGAATATTTCGACATTAAAAGTTATATTTTTCGTTTTGTATCATTCATGGGGCCACGATATACACATGGTGTTATCTGGGATTTTATGAAAAAACTAAAACAAAATCCTGCTGAGCTTGAAATCTTAGGTGATGGCTCACAGCGCAAGTCTTACCTGCATGTTTCAGATGGCATAAGAGCTATTTTAACGGCAATTGAAATGTCCAACGAAAAAACCAATATTTTTAATTTGGGTAACCGAGAATGGATAAATGTTATCGACCTTGCTGATATTGTGATAGAAACCATGGGACTAAGCGATGTAGAGTACACCTATACCGGTGGTAAAAGAGGCTGGAAAGGCGACACACCTTTTGTGCACCTTGCTATTGATAAAATTACCGCACTCGGCTGGGAACCCAGATTCACTGTAGAAGAAACTATTGTGGATACTGTTCGGTACCTGATGAAG
>DNTK01000410.1 GCA_003508755.1 Bacteroidales bacterium
ACCATCTGTGGACGGTATTGTAACATGGAAATTTGATGGGTTCAAAAAAATGCAGGTTTCGTGGGTACTCTATAACGACGAGTGTCATGAGCGGCACGGTCCTCGCCGTCTCTTGAACACTCATGTTCTACCGTTCCCTTCCTTCTCTGACAATATCCACAATTTCTTGTGTCGTTATCTTTACTTCGATAGACGGCACATCAAGAGGCGAAGAAATATTTTTTTCCGGGACCAGCGAAAAAGTTCGACCATCTTTCCTTCGGATTAATACCTTGCCGGTATTTTCGGCTTCCTCTAAAACAGAAGCAAGTTTTTGTCTCGCCTCGGAATATGTATAGACTTGCATATTTAAACCTCCAGTGTTTCGATATTTATTGTCTGAGCCGCGGTTTTTAATCTCCGGTCCAGAGTCAGTAACGGCGACTTATATCTAATGGCGCAATCTAAAATATATGCATCATAGGCGTACAGATGTGTGGATTTAGATAGTTGCAATGCATTGGAAAAATCTGGTTCAACATACCGAAGAGGGATGCTCTGGAATATTGATAGCCCCTTTTGTGCCTCACTAAGTGTTAATCTGTCCTGCTTAAACATAGCCGAAAAGGCATTACCAATTTCCCATGGAATCGAACCAGGTCCAATTAGTGCGTTACCTACTGTATAATCGATAATTTTTGACCTTTCGGGCTCAGCAACAATAACCGCGATTAAGGCGGATGTGTCTATTACGATATCCATGATGATCTCCGCAACCGTGTTATTTAGACAATTGTACAACAATGGTGGGGGTTGTCAAGTGATATGAGGTAGAACTTATTTATTCAGTGGAAATCTGACTTTCTGCACAAAAGGTAATATTAATACAAAAATGCAACCTTCTTAGTAGGTTTTGGTACTTATGCGAATCTATCATAAACCTTTGTTTAGTCTACATAAATTCATTAATCGACCTATTCCCATCGGATTGACCTCCATACCACTTTGGCGCACTTATCAGCGAATAATCGGGTTTTCCACATAAGCACCGCTTTTCTGTTATTTCCAGGCCAATTACCATGCCTCAGCATACCTGTTGATTACAGGTTCATTGAGACAATCACATGAATGGCCCAGTTTGTGGTTATAAACGGATCAAGTAAGGTTTTAAGGTGCCGTGATTATTACAGGTTCTGCACGACCTAAACAAAACCGACCATATTTGTGTGTACCGACCAGTATCGGTAGGTTGGATTGGATGTGTCTCAATTCGAGACAGGTGGCCGCCGGCTTAGTTTTGCGTTGATTTATCAAATGGGGTCTTGCCAAGAGCAATTAGCCATTAGCTTTTCCCAAAGATAAAAACAAACCAGTTAATAACAGGATAGCACCTACGACTGGAGCAATCCATGGAGGCTTTGATGGCGTGTTGAAGGCTACAATAAGTGTCGCGTAAAGTACTCCAGCACACACAACAAGTCCTCCAGATGGGATAGCCCATCGGGGCCATACCTCACCTCGTCTAAATGGTATAAAAAGTAAAATTACGGTATAAATTCCTACAGCAAAGCATGACGCACCAGTTGCTTTCATCAGTGCGAGCAAGAGAATTTGAAATGATGGGGTTAATTCTGCCCATTTTAAGCCAATGGCAGCTGAGTGGTAAGGCATGAATTCTGATCTAAACAGATAAATAATCCCGAATGAACTAACGATTAAGACGGCTAAAAAGTGACATAAGAAAGCGATTTTCATTCTTTTATTCATCTTTGGCCTTTCTTTATACCTAAGGTGCAAATAATGAAGCGCTCAAAGGCTCACAAAAATTTGTGAGCTGTCATACCGTCAACATCTGTCTTGAATCTCTTTTAGTAAGCCCTCTGCTTTTTTTAGGTAAATATCATTATTTAGCTCTCTGAAGATTTTGATAGACCGTTGGAAGTATTTTTCTGCCATCTCGGAATTCTTTTTAAGTCTATATAAATATCCAAGATCAAGCATAGTTGGACCTAAAATCATTCCAGCGCCTATTTGATTCGAAATTTCAATGGCTTTTTCTAAATGGTGTTTAGCTTTTCTCCCTGCCAATGGGATTGTTTTTAGGAAGAATATTGAGTTTTTAATAATACTGTTCATACTTATAGAGCCGCCACCTTCTACAAACTTTAAATAGAATCTACCGAGCAGTTGATTCTGCCATGCCACGCGAACTTTAGCTCCATTGTTTATATATCTTTGCTCAGCTTTTTTTAGTACATTTAGCCCTTTTTGGAACTCACCTTTTGCAAGGCTTATCACTCCATCGAAGGTTTTAGCAGCTTCCCCCATAAAATCAAAACCATATTGTTTATTAAATATTAACATCTCCTCCGTGATAGCCTCAGCAGCCGTTACGTTGCCATCGGCAATATGGGAAAAACCAAGCATAATTTTGGCATCACAATAGTATTGAGGATCTATTGCGATTTCGGCTGCTTTTTCAAAGGAATTAATCGCCTTTTTCTGGTCACCCTTGGCATTGAATCCCCAGCCCTGTGCTATATATCCTAAAGTTAATTTTCTATTATCGGAATTTTTCAGGCCACTTTCAAGGAGAATGTTTCCAGCTTCGATGCATTTATCACTTTCTCCTTTAAACCAATGGACCCATGCCACCCCACACCAAAACAGTTGATAAACTTGTTGTTCTAATTCGTGATTGTGAATACCATCGCGAACCCTGTCGGAATATTCAAGAGCATCAACAAGTAGTCCCAGGTCAGCGCAGGTCCAGATCAAATATGTACATACCGCTGTAGTTATCTTTTCATCTTTACAGCCCTTGGCGAGTTCGAGTGCTTTTTTTAAATATTGGTGAGATTCTTTTAGCAACAATTTGCGTTCATATGCCCACCCAATCCAAGCATAGAACAGGCATAAAAGTTCTTTGTTATTAAGTTTTATAATCAAATCTTCATGGGCAGTAAGTAGATCAATTAATCCATTAAAATCTCCCCTTTGGTTATACGTAATTGCCCACTTGAAGAGAAGTCTACTCAAGAGTTCTTCGTCATCCTGAAAATTAGCCGAGTTTGATTTTATTATTTTGTATGCTTTTTGAAAATATACATGGGCTTCTTTGAGTGAATAATGCTCAAAACTCTTTTTACCCGACTTGAGAAGATAATCAAATGCCTTTCTAATTGATTTTCCCTCAGAAAAATGATGCGCCAAAACTTCATAAAATTCCGGCAATCTTTCCGAAAATATATGTTCAATTGCCATACCAATACGCTCATGTATTTCTTGACGCTCTTTCTTAAGCAGTCCATGGTATAC
>DNTK01000601.1 GCA_003508755.1 Bacteroidales bacterium
ATACAGAAGCCATTTACTTTTTCGGAATACAAAATATCCATGGCATCGATAATCATTGCTGAATCGGTTGCATTCTTTCCGGTTGTATATCCGTATTGTTGAATGGGGGTAATTGCATGTTCTAAAAGCATGCCTTTCCATTTTGAAAGATTGGGTTTGGTCCAGTCGCCATATATTCTTTTGATCGTGGGATTGCCATACTTGGCAATTTCTTCCATCATCTCTTTTACATATGCAGAAGGTATATTGTCACCATCGATAAGAACAGCTAAATTTGTATTCATGGTGGTTTAAGGTTATTCTAATTTTGTTGTTTTCTGCATTTCTGGAACTATTAAAATGTAAATGTAGCATTATTCGCTTAACAGGGCACTATGTTGTGTCTGTGCAATAATATATACATTTCTTAATCTGTAAGTTACGTTATTATCCAAACCAGCAGCCTTTATTTACTATCGATATATGCTGCATTTAAATCGAGTCTCCTGTTACCAGAATGTTGCCCGTTATTTTTTGTGTTGATACGATTGGCCAACATGGGCGGCTAAAACCTTATGCGGTACTCTAAATTAGCAACAAAACTTCGTGTTAAACCATCAGGTCTGACATCTCTTACAATAAAAGGCATTGCCATATTAACCTGAATACTATTTGTCTGGTTAATTTGATAGTCGATATATACATTGCCGTTTAGGGTGAGTCCTTCGGAACCAATAATTTCTTTTTCAACACCGGCTTCATCGGTGTATTTGTCGTTTGCCAGATGGTATATTGGAAGTATGCTGGGCGTGAGTTTTAATTTCTTGTTTACTGAAATCGGATAGGAAACGCGTAACAAGACATCACCGCTCCGCTTAAATTTATTTGTCGACTGGAATTTGCTTAATTCGGAGTCTTCAGGATACAAGCTGGATAAAAATTCATTGCTATTTTGCGTCACGGGTTGCTGAATGGCTGCCACCAGTTGTATGTTTTTAAATGTATATCCAATGCCCAGGATAATGTCCACTGTTCCTAAACTGGCCTGATAGTCCATTGGAAGCGGAAGGTTATCCTTTGATCTGTCGGCATTTGATAATGGAATTTTTGTGCCAAAAGTAAAATTCACTTTTTTTGCTGTTTTGTATTTGGCACTTAAGAAAACATCAGACAGTCCAAAAACAGAAATATCATTTCCGTTTTGCGCGATGGATGTTAGTTTCACATCGAATCCAAATTTATCATTTATCTGTCGGTTGTATTCAAAATAGCTACCATACACCGCAATTGAGTTGTCGGCTGAGCCATAAAAAGCTCCGACTTTTAGTTGATTGTTCATGGATGCCACACTATCACCACTTTCAGGTTTAAAACTGTCGATGGTGCAAAAACCAGCATCACTGCAGCCCTGTCCATACGAATAGCCTGTAAGAAAGGTAATCAGGCCACTCATAAAAAAAAGTAATTTAAATTTTTTCATAGCAAATCGCTCTTTGAGTAAGGTCCTAATTGTATAGGTAGAGTATGTATTCATTTATTTATAAGCTAATCTTAAGCATATGCATCATTAGTAGTATGAATTGCTCTTGACATTATTTCCTGGTTTTCCTATTTTGATAAGGAAATTCCGGGTAATTTGTTCACAACGGAACAGAATAAGTTTTTTTATTTTAAGGATAATAATGTAAAGATGCTGACAGGTTTAATGTTGTTCTATACCATTGTATCAAGCAGTTTTGGCGGAGATTTCAGTAAAAAACAACGGCAGAACGTTCAATTTCCTTTTATTCTAATTATCAATCTTTCTAAATTCATCCATATCCCTCAAAAACCTTTTTATTGATTGATTTGCGTACTAAAAATGGTTGATGCATACGTAAGTCCTATGGCAACATGGCCTTTTAATCAGCAAATTGCACCGCTGTCTGAAGTATAATTTTTTTTGTTCAGTGATTCTTGCTTAAAGAAACTTTTAAAGGTTGCCTTTTCTTCAATTAATTCCTGAAGCTTCTTATTATCAAAACCTGTGAGCCATTTTTTTACCTTATGCAATTCCTCAATTGTTCTGCCTTTATTCTCAAACTTTGAAATATAATGCGAATAAACAGATGCAAAGGTCATTTTTGCTATGCGCGCATCGTGTTCGGTTGTTTTTTCGATGATTTGAGTTATGCAGATGTGGTTAGTTTACTTTTTGGGGTAGTACATACTTATTTAAACATGCAAAAACTCTAAGAGTTTGTGTGCTTTTATTAAATACAAGCCCTTTCATTTTGCATGGGGTAAGCGGAAAATAGTTCACAGCAAGTAGGCCAAAACACATCACTGGTATATCCTATCTCCTTCAGGTATATTCGCTGCTGCTGTTGATATTTTTGTGCCACTCTTTCTATTTTATGAGCATATTATTTTTCCTTAGCAAACCTATTTTTTAGGTCCTTCGAATTCTTTTGTTTTTTCCGATATCTAAAAAGACACAAACAATTTAATAAGTTTTTTACGAAGAATAGATTATGTCTTGGGTGTTTATTCGGACCCGGGGCACATAAAAAGTTACATTAGTCTACACCTAGTAAAAACACTAACCCAATTTGATAACTTTCTGAATTGAAGTAGGAGTTCAGGTAGTTCTCATCTTCATATAGCACACCTTCAGCATCAAAACTCCGGACCGAATAGTTTAATTTTTGTTGACTGCGCATAACACGCTTATAGCTTAAGGTCAAACCAAACTTATTATTGAATAAAAGCTGCATGCCCCCACGAACGGCAAGGTAGCCACTTACACTTGCTCTGGGTCGGTATGAAACCTCTATATACCTGTTATCAATCTCGTTATAAGTGAGATCAATGGACGGAATTCGTATTCCACGTATTCCGGGTGTCCCTGCAGCAAATAGATTTATTGTGAAGTGATTATCATCTATCACAATGGGTAAATTTGCCACAATGTTGAGCCCAAAATAGGTCGATGAATAACCTCCCTTTATATCCATGGTTTCAGGATTTGCATAATCCATGAATGCCTGTTCGTCGACCTTAAACCATTCTCCGCCCAAATCCAGCCCAATGCCCAAGCCGTATTTAATAATATAATTGCCTTCAATTCCAAACTGAAAGCCGTTCTGTGCAAACAAACCGGAAGATGAGGTCGAAGAAAATTCAGAACTGGGGATAGTCATGCCTCCATAAATACTGAAATTTCCTCCTCTGTCCAAATGTTCGAAATCAACCTGTGCCCAAGCAGATTTTAGCGAGCTCAAAGAAATCAAAACAAGCAATGAAATATATAATCTTTTCATAACCAATACTTTGCAAATTAATATTTAAGGTATAAATCAATAAACACATCCTCCAGGGCAGGAACATGTTCAATCTGAAAATATTCCTTAGGGTAAAACTTGTTTTGAATATCCACTGGGGCCAGAACTATTTCATATATCACAAAATCATCTGCCTCGGCTATCTCTTCTATCACCAGAAACTTAAAGACTTCGTTGTAAGCAAAGCTAACAAACTCAAAAATCGGAGCATCATAAAAATCTTCAGGATTGATAAACTTAACAGGGTAACTGCTCGCTGAAATGGTTCTGGTACTGCCTATATAGGTTGTATTATGATAGATTTCTACATAAATCCTTTTGTTCCTTAAGTTCGATGGAAGCATTAGATTAAGGGCATCAACATAAATGCGGGAAGGTGGAGAATTAATATATATCTGTTGGGTATATACATCAGACTCATCACTTGTGCAGGTGCCGGTGAGCGTTACAGTATAGATACCCTCAGAATCAAACACATGCTCCGGGTCATCATCATTATCCTGACCCCCATCCCCAAAGTCCCAATCGAAGAATTTGCTTCCTGAAGAAGTATTTGAAAAGATAACTTTTGAAGGAGCATAGTTATTGTCATTGAAATGTTCATAACTGAACCCTGCCTCAACAGGTATCGAAGTCTGATTAAGTGCTGACATATCCAGGTACATGGTATCTGCTCCAATTTCATTTGAAACCGTTAACATAACATCGTATGAACCGATAGAATCGTAAATATGTGTCGGGTTCTGAAGTGTGGATGTGTTCCCGTCACCAAAATCCCAGAAATAGTTCACATGGCCCAGTAGATTTTCAGTTTCCTGGTAAAATGTAACAGGATAGGGAGGCATACAATCCTTTATGGTCGATGACACACTGGTGATTTCAGGAGGAGGCGGAGATTCCAGATAAAATGTCCATCCTAATTCCTCTTCCTCCATACATTGAGCCAAAAGAGCCATGATAAGGCCAGCAAAGAGCAGTTTTACGATTGGTAGTTTTTGATAGTTGAGCATAATCCTTTCAAATTGTATTTTCATAACAATGATAATCAAATAAAAAAATTGAATTAAGTTGTACAGGCTTTCGTTGTATAAAAACCTGTTTACCCTTGTCAGCTTGATTGACCATAAAGTTCATGCGGGCTGACAAGCGTCTTTATTTCCGAACTATAGTCATTCATTTCATCCCTAATACTTAAATACCTTTGCATCTTTAACATATCATTACAGGAATTAACCAATCATCCGGGGTGATATATGGATTCCTGGCTCTCCCCTATTCATTAAACCAATGCAGCTTCTATATCCATCGGCTGAAACCTCCATAGAAGGACTTAGCGACGCACAGATTGGACATATCTGCCCGCTACCTGCAATGGACATTATCTCAATCAGCGCTTTGCCAATATATTATAAGACACTGAATTTGAATTAGTTATTATGCAAAGAACTCAATTAGTAAAGTCCTTATTCTTATGGTATGTTCCGGTTCTATACCGCGCAAACCCCAAATGTCTTTTGGTTTATACGGGATTAGCAGGAAAAATGTTTATTGCTGTAATGCCGACCCAAAGATATGAACGTTTCAAACTGAAAGCCGAAGATCTAGCGGGATAACCATCAAAAAGGATCCTGGAAAAGTTTGGTTGCAGGATTTATACTCCAATTGCGAATTCGGATTATTGATTTGGCAAAGTTTCTGGTACTTTCCAAGGCCTCATATTAGTCCAAGTTCCGATTAAAGATAACTCACACCTCGGCAAATAATATCATGTAATTGTGTCCGAATTTCTTTGCACATTTTGGACAATATGCATAGTGGATGTAATAGTCTTTTGCCTTTTTATTTTCACTGGCCAATCGCTTTTCCATTTCTTTTATATACCTGGGTATAGAATTGTAGGGCCCGTCAAATACCCCGGCGCTAAATGTTCCGGTAAGAGTAGTATTATTTGCACCCTCTACATCGCCGGTTACGGCATAATATATCTCCGACTTAAAGGGTGTAGGATCACGGAACATAATTAACGCTTCTGATAAATCGGGGATATTAGCTTTCGCTTTGTCAGCTAATTCAGACATTTTTTTCATTTTCTTCCCAATCATTGGAGGAAACGGAGTATGAAAGAAGGTTGGTATAGTCTCTCTTATAAAATGTTTACGGTCCCAGGCAAAAGCCTTTTTATCCCATTTTGCTGGTTCAAATTCGGGGCAACATTCTTGTTCTTGTTTTTTCATGGCTGCAATTGGATTTAGTTATGGTTGCATAAAATGTGAAAATGGCCAAAATCTTGGTCATTGTATTTTTTTGAAGTATTGCTTTGGGAATATTCCATTTAAATGGATGAATAAATTTACAAACTATATTAGA
>DNTK01000386.1 GCA_003508755.1 Bacteroidales bacterium
GTCCAAAAAAGCCATGGCTTTGAAATATTTAATTAAATCCTTTTTAGACCCCAAGTCGCGATGAAATGAAAGCTTTTTTTGTTGCGTACAATGGCCCTCACCCCAACAATCCAACTAAGATTACATAAAGTGATCGCTTAAATAGGCAAGAACTGATTTTAGATTAACATTCACAACCCTGGAGACCATGCCATTTGATTTATTACCTATATTTGATGCAATAGATTTCAGCAAATCATGGTTAATTTTTTAAGAGCATTTATACTTATTTCACTTTTATTTTTTTATTTCCCCTCTGCTTCTCAGGAACTTGAACCACGGGCATTGACTAATATTCCAACCGGGATGAATTTTGCGGTTGCAGGATATGCCTATGCAAAAGGAAATATACTGTTTGACCCTGCACTTCCGATAGATGACGCCAAAGCAAATCTTCATACGTTTGCTGCGGCATATCTGCGATCGATAAATTTCTTTGGTATGGCCGGAAAAGTTGATGTCGTTGTGCCATATGGAATTGGGATTGGAACGGCATATATACCGGTGTTGATACCACCGTTTACAGAAATGGCTTTGGTGACATGCGCATTCGCCTATCTTTTAATTTTCTTGGAGCCCCTGCATTAAAACCTGGCGAATTCAGAGACTATAAACCTGAAAAGATATCCGGCTTTAGTATTCAGATAATTGCTCCGACCGGCCAATATTTTCCGGACAAGTTGATCAACCTGGGCTCTAACAGGTGGGTCTTTCGCCCTCAATGGGGATTTAGCAGAAATTATTCGAAATGGATTCTGGAAACCTATCTGAGGATGTGGATATATACCGCCAATTCCAACTTCATTGATGGATATACATTCAAACAAAATCCGGTTTTTGCACTAAAAATCCATGGTATTCGGAAATTTGAAAACAAGTCATGGCTTGCACTGGACGCAGGATATGGCTTTGGAGGAAGAAGCAGTACAAATGACGTCCAAGGAGATAACCGAATTTCTACACTCAGGTTCGGGATCACTTATGCGGTACCTCTCAGCTTGCATCATACTATAAAATTTAGTGGCCTTTCTTCCTTTGCCCTGGAAAGAGGTGCAGATTTTGATGCCATAGCCGTAGCCTATCAGTACATGTGGATGAAAAAATAAAGTATCATACTCGTTTATACTATTATTCATCCCGTGAGAATCATAGAATCTACTATATTTACTTTTACAAATTACCAACTTCTATCAATTGAACTCATTTTTAATTTTTTGCAGCGGATTTACTTTTGCGATTGGTGGAATAAATTTCATCATTGGAATAAATAGCAAAAATGTAAAATCCTATCTGTATTTTGGCATATTGAGTCTCGCAGCAAGTTTTTTTCTCCTTGCGCAGATTCCTCCGCTGTATGATTCTGCCCATCCGGATTTATCGAATGCCATCAGTATTGTCACAGCATCGATATTTTATAGTTTTATTCTTTTGTTTATCGGAGAATTTACTCAATACAAAAGCCTGCCTTTTCAGATAATTTTTATAGCATCTGTAAGCATCCTGCTATTTACATACTTCCCGATGATAAAAACCGGCGTTTATGAAACTCAATGGAGTGTTTTTGCTCATGCTTTGATTTTCTCCAGCGGTATTTATGGTATTATTGGTGGAATTCGTGGCAGAAAACGTTTAAAAAAATTCTGGCTATATACTTTTCTGTTTTTAATGGCACTCCTCTCTTTGCTGGCAGTTCTGGTCGGAATAAGTTCATTGCTAAATATTACTATACTTCCGGATCCGGAGAGCTTCATCAGTCCCCTGGATTTTTTTCCCATTCTTTTTTCCATCATCATTGGATATAAAATGAGTCACGATATCATCAGAAGTTATCAGCTGGAATCAGAAGTAAAGCTCAAGGACAAACAATGGAGTACGCTCATGGAATCCATCAACCTCTTGGCCGTACATCTTAATCTGGAGGGTAAAATTGTATGGGTTAACCAGCATTTTCTTCAATTTACAGGATATTCCATGAAAGAGGTGGTTGGAGAAAATTGGTTTGATAAAGTATTACCCGGGGAGTCAGGTAAAGCACTAAAGCAACATTTCCAGGATTTTATTAGAGGAGAAAAAATTCCGGTGTATCAAAATCCGATTCGGATAAGAGATGGTGCTTTTAAGAATATTCAATGGTCAAACATCCACATTCAGGACACAAACGGAAAGATCATCGGCACATTGAGCATCGGTACGGATGTCACAGAACGGGAGTCAGCTTTGGCAGAAATTAGAAAACTGAAAGAGCAGCTTGAAAAAGAGAATTTACAGCTCAGGGAAGAAGTTGAAGGGAATAATTCCAAAGATATCATCGGGCAAAGCGACGCTTTGAAATACGTCATGAAGCGATCTCAGCAGGTTGCCAATACCAATTCTACGGTGCTGCTCGAGGGAGAGACAGGAGTAGGCAAAGAATTATTTGCCAATCTGATACATCAGAACTCTGCACGAAGACATAAGCCGTTCATCAAGGTTAATTGCGCCTCACTTCCAAAGGAATTGATTGAAAGTGAGCTTTTTGGACATATGAGGGGTTCGTTTACTGGAGCCATCAGCAACCGAAAAGGTAGATTTGAGTTGGCCGACAGGGGAACGATCTTCCTGGATGAAATTGGAGAATTACCTATTGACTTACAGCCTAAATTACTTCGAGTGCTACAAACAGGGGAGTTTGAGCGCATTGGAAGTGAAAAAACAACTAAGGTGGATGTCAGGATTATCACGGCCACCAATCGCGATCTTGAAAAGGAATCCGATGAGGGCAAATTCAGGAAAGACTTGTATTTCAGGTTGAATGTCTATCCGATTACCATACCTCCACTGCGGCAGAGAAAGGAAGACATTACATTATTGGTAAGACATTTTACTCATAAAATTGGTCAAAAAGTCGGTAAGCGCATCAAGCATATCACACAGGCCGATATAAAAATGCTCCTGGATTACGAATGGCCAGGCAATATCCGGGAATTGGAAAATATAATAGAAAGAGCGATTATCAACAGTTCGGGAGAAAAACTGGAAATAGATAAATCACAATTACAATCAGTATTCAATCGCGATCAGGTCCAAAATGATCATGAAAATACGACTTCTTTGAAGGTGACAGAAAAAAACCATATTACCGATATATTGGAAAGCTGTGATTGGAAAATAAATGGCAAAAATGGGGCGGCAGAAAAATTGGGTATGCCCCCAAGCACCCTACGATCTAAAATGAAAAAACTGAATATCTCAAGACCGTAAAACACTTTTTTTGTCAATCTATTTCATGCCTAAATGTATTTTTTTACCGGTTTTCACTAGGATGAAAACAGTAGGATGTCTCACTTTAGGATTTTTTGGATAGGTCAAACCGCTTCCCAAAAAACACTTTAAATTGTTCTGTGGATAGATCAAGGTCATATCCTTTGTACTTAAAATTCCGCCAGATGGTCATGGCCGATA
>DNTK01000561.1 GCA_003508755.1 Bacteroidales bacterium
GTCTTGAGCGACGTGCACAAAAGCAGAGTGATGCCCTTATCACCTACCTCCAATTATCGGGATATTTAAAGGAAAAAATATTCCGTCCTGTCGAAAGACAAACCCTGCTTAAAAAAGCTAAAATTGCCCCGTCGGTGCTAAAATCGCTGATCGATAAAAAGGTTTTTGTACTTACACAGATTGAAACAAGCCGCCTGGCAGGTAAAATTGCTCCGACCTCGAAGCCTTTCAACCTCAGTCTAAAGCAAGATGAAGCTTTTAAAGAAATTAGGGAGCAGTTTTCAGAAAAAAATGTAGCCTTGTTGCACGGCATAACCAGCAGCGGCAAAACCGAAATTTATATCCACCTTATTCAGGAACAATTAAAAACAGGAAAGCAGGTGCTCTACCTGCTACCTGAAATTGCATTGACCACCCAGATAATTTCAAGGCTTCAGAAAGTTTTTGGCAAACGTGTTGGAATTTATCATTCGAAATACTCCGATGGCGAACGTGTAGAAGTATGGAACAACATGCTGGGGATTTTACCCGACGGAGCAAATAAATACGATGTAATACTTGGGGTTCGTTCCTCCGTGATGCTTCCATTCAGCGATCTTGGGTTGATTATTGTTGATGAGGAACATGAAAATACATACAAACAATTCGATCCTTCTCCTCGCTACCATGCCCGCGATGTAGCCATTGTATTGGCGGAGATGCATGGTGCAAAAGTATTGCTAGGCAGTGCCACGCCTTCTCTTGAAAGTTACTTTAATGCAAAACTCGGCAAGTTTGGTTTTGTGGAACTGTTTCAGCGCCACCTCGATATTAAACTACCTGAAATAGAAGTTGTAAATACGATTGAGGCCAGGAGAAAAAAACAAATGAGCTCGCATTTTAGCGCCACCCTCATAAATGAAATTCAAAAAGCGCTCAGCAATGACGAGCAAATTATACTATTCCAGAACCGTCGTGGATTCTCACCCTACCTGGAATGCATAGATTGTGCCTGGATTCCGCAATGCCGGCACTGTGATGTAAGCCTCACCTATCATAAAGGAATCAATAAACTCACCTGCCATTATTGTGGCTACAGTATGCCAAATGTAGTTCAGTGCAAAGCCTGCGGCAGCAACAATATTCAAACCCGTGGTTTTGGTACACAGAAAATCGAAGATGATATTGCTTTACTGTTTCCTAATTCCAGAGTGCTGCGGATGGATTTGGACAGTACCCGGAAAAAAAATGCCTATGAAGAAATTATTGGTGAATTTGCTGCCGGCCATGTCGATATTTTAATCGGTACCCAAATGGTATCGAAAGGCTTAGATTTTGATAATGTGAGCATAGTAGGAATTATGAATGCCGATAACATGCTTAACTTTCCCGATTTTAGAGCTTATGAACGAAGTTTTCAGCTCATGGCCCAAGTCAGCGGCCGTGCAGGAAGAAAAACCCGACAGGGAAAAGTAATTATTCAAACCTCTTCCCCCGGAAATACTATCATAAAAAAGATTGTTACTAACAACTTCACAGATTTCTTTGAGGAACAAATGCAGGATCGCCGGCAATATCATTATCCTCCCTACTACAGACTGATTAATATTACCTTGCGACACAAACACAAGGGACTAGCCTACAAAGCTGCTAACCAGCTGGCTTCAGACCTCAAAAAACATTTTGGTTCACGCATCCTGGGGCCTCAGGAACCGCTTGTAAGCAGAATTCAAAACTGGTATTTACAGCACATTACCATCAAGCTTGAGAAAACCAAAGAAATGCCCAAGCAAAAACTTATTATCCGTGAACTTACCGGACAGCTAAAGCACGTTCAAGGACTAAGTACCTTGCAGACCATTATTGATGTGGACCCTTATTAGTTGAAATTTGAATCAAAAGAGACTTTCTTCATATCCTTTACTTAACACTTGGGTAACCGAAGCAAGGGTCTTCGGGATTTAAAATCGGAATAACTTAAAAAATTAATCGTACGCTCTAACCATTTTTTGGCGCAGAGCAGATGAATAATCATAAACAAACATTAGGTTAATCAGGGCTGTAAGTTGTTTTCGGGTAATTTCGGGTGCTAAAAAAAACACTTTTTGTCCTTCGAAATGATTAATAAGGGCTACCAGTTCCTCATCGATAAATACCTCCGAAGCAAAATATGCCTCTCTGAACTTGATAATAAAGTTGTATACAGCGTGCCGCCCGGAAAGATTGTTGTCATTATCCATTGTAAAATATCCCACGTGTTTTCCATCAGCTTTTAGCAATTGAAAATTAATATCAGCTTCCACATCAGTTATCTTTTTTAGCGTTTCAACACCCCCCTTTAAACGGGTCACATATTCCGTTTTATTCAGTTGGTTTATGAAATGATAGCCTTCCTCCAGAAAGCCAACTGTTACAAGATTATTAAAGTCAAAGTTATTTGCTGTGTTTTCCCAGTGATTAATAGTGAATTTTACAACTTCAACCTGGTTGTCAGCTGCCTGTCCGTAAGAATAGCCTGTTTCTGTAGTAGTGAGGTAAAATTTCTCAGCCTGGCTGGTAAATTTAAGGTATTCCCCGGCCATTGGTTTAGATACATATCGATTTGATACGGTTGAATACTTCCCTTCAAAAGCATTGTATAAGCCATCGAAATAAAAGGTGTAAAAATCCTCCTCTCCCATGATTACCTCTCCTGCAATTTCATCGCCCAGTACTGATATAAATGGAATGTGGCTCTTGAACTTATAAATTGACTTCCCCCGATTGTTAAAGATATTTACCCTGGTCGTAAACCGGTAGACCAACTGGTCATTTACCGATTGAAATTCCTGAATAATGGTTTCCACAGCCACATAGATGGTTTTATCTCGGGGCGTAAGTTTCGCAAAATCTTTTGCTTCTGTTCTTGGAGCAAAAGTCGATTCAACATACAAAATACTATCCGGCTCCAGAAAAAATACTTCCTTCAGGTTATACTTCTGCGCTAATAAACTGGCAATATCTTGCTGAACATCCCTGGCAAACGCTTTGTGCTGAAAATAAAAGGGAAAGTACTCCGGACGAACTGTTGCTGACGACCGCCGCAAAAAATTCAGATCGGTTACAATGGCCTTTTCATATTCTTGCCCATGAGCACAGATGACTAGAAAAAATAGTATGCCTGACAACAGGGTTTTCATAAGCATGTGATTGATTGAGTGCATTCCACAAATAATTTGCCAAAGTTGTCGATTTTTTGTGATTGTCTAAAATTATATCTTTGCGGCATCAAAATCTTTGAAATGACAAAAAACAGCAATCTATCGGAAGTACTAGGCAGCTTTAGGAACAAGAAAGTAATCATTGTTGGTGATGTTATGGTCGACGAATATTTATGGGGCCATGTTTCCCGGATAAGTCCTGAAGCACCAGTGCCCGTTGTATCCTGCGATAAGCGTGAATACCGAATGGGCGGTGCAGCCAATGTTTCCATCAATATCAAATCGCTGGGTGCCGAACCTATTATGTGTTCAGTAATTGGCAATGACGAAATTGGGACTATTTACCGCTCGCTATTAAAGAAACGAGAAATGACCGATAAGGGGATCATCGAATCCGAAGATAGAATTTCTACCGTAAAAACACGAATTATTGGCAACCACCAGCAGCTGCTTCGTGTTGATAAGGAAATTACCGATTTTATCAGTACCGGTCAGGAAGAAGCTCTTTTGGCACGCGTCGAAACCATCATGAACGAGGATGCCATTGATGCGCTCATTTTTCAGGATTATGATAAAGGTGTACTCACACCGAACATAATTAAAAGCGTTACAGAGCTAGCAAACAAACATAGCATTCCCACCCTTGTGGATCCGAAAAAACGCAGCTTCGACCGCTACGACAAGGTAAGCATGTTTAAACCCAATTTTAAGGAGTTGGTAGAAGGAATGAATGTGGATCTTAAAAAAGGTGACATTGAAGGCTTGCATTGGCAGGCACAGAAACTACATGCCAAAGGGGTTAAATATGTGATGGTAACGCTTTCGGAATTGGGTGTTTTTATCAGTGATGGAAAGCAGTACAAGGTTATTCCGGCCGAAATACGTGATATTACCGATGTGTCGGGCGCCGGAGATACGGTGGTAAGTGTGGCCGCATTGAGCCTGGCTGTTGGTTTATCTCCCTTCCAGTCGGCCTATCTGGCAAATATGGCCGGAGGTTTGGTGTGCGAGAAAGTAGGGGTTATTCCTATTACACCTGAACTCCTGCTGAGCGAAGAGATTTCATTTCCGGAAGTGTAACAGCATATTCTCTCTTCATAACCTCCAAGGATTATACAAACCGGTAGTCCATGTATGTCAGAACTTGGCAGGCTGTGGCCAAAAGTTTGAATTTCCTGCCCCGACAGATGTAACTGGCTTAAAAGACTAATTGATTTTTTTTATAAGTGGGTTTACTTAAACCAGCAGAGGAAATAACATTTTAAGGCCCATTAAATTGCTTGTATTAAATGCTTTCAGGCAGAAATGAGATATACTTTGCCTAACACGATGTTAGTGTCAGTGCACCAACTTAAAGGCTAATCGTCTTGTGCAGTCTATCGAAACACATACTGAAACAGATTTTCTTATTTTTCTTTTTCATCCATCCCATCTAAAAACTCCCGGGTTCTTAAAACCTCGGCAAACGCGCCTCTAAGGCTTGCTAAGGCTTTTTTGTGTATTAGATCGGCATCGTACTTTTCGCCATCGATACCAATTTTATTAAAGGTGGCAGTAGCGTCGGAAATAACCAGGGTATCGAATCCGAAATTGCCCGCCATACGCGTGGTGGTAGAAACACAATGATCAGTTGTCAGCCCAACAATTACCAATTTTGTAATTCCCTGTTTTTCGAGTCGGCCGTGGAGGTTAGTTCCAATAAAAGCACTGTTCACCTCTTTCTCAATTACCGGCTCATTTACCAAGGGATGAACAATATTTTTTATCTTAAATCCTTTGCTGCATATATGCAAGGGTGAATCGGGATTACGTGAACTATGCTGAATATGAAAGACCGGTAAATGGTGCTTTCTGAATGCTTCAAGTAATATTTTACAGTTTTCCTCTGCCTGCGGGTTATTACGTTCTCCACCCCAATAGTTCAAATCATCAAATCCCTCCTGAATATCAATAAGTAATAATGCGATTCCTTTCATTGTTTTACCAGCTTTTCTGTAATTCTTCCACTCTTGGTATTTATGACCAGCAAATAGCTTCCCGGTGTCCAATTGCTTGTATTCAACTCAATTGATTCATCGGCAGTATAGGGGTATTGCTCTTCATACACCAAGCTCCCCTTCATATTGTAGATTTTTATAGCATTAACCTTCACAGAAACACCTGGGTCAATAACAAGATAAGAAGAAAAAGGATTGGGGAACAGCGAAATTTCTTTTGAGGGATCAGAATTATCGGGCTGCTTCACCGAGAGCCCGGGTAAAACAGTTGTAAACATGCCTCGTCCGTGTGAGGCTACTAACATGGTGTTATCGGCACTTCGAACCCGCAACATATCCACCCTCACATTCGGAAAGTTTGATAGTTTTATCCAGGTCGGAATCGACTCAGAAATGTCTTCACACAACCAAATACCCAGTTCTGTAGCCAGGTAAACTTCTTCAGGTGAAGAAGGGTTCAATAAAGCCCATCGCACAGGAATATCGGGCAGGTTGCCCTCTTTCTTAAGCCAGTTTTGTCCTCCATCGATAGTATACCATATCGATTCAACTCCATAGTTCGAAAAGGTTACCAGTATCTCTTTAGCAGTTTTACCTGCGACAATGCAGGAAATATTGGCCATGGGGAAATCCGGACTACCAATCTCGCTTACGGTAAAATCATTTTCGGCATCTTCAATCTTAAAAAGTCTTCCTGATTCTGTTCCCACTAATACATCGCTCACCGCAGCAGGTATAAATCTAACTGCCGAAAATGCTGCCGTTGTGCCAGTGTATAGGGGCATCAATTCCACTGCCCTGGTTGCTTCGTCAATCACATTTTTTATTCTTAACAGGTTGTCGGCATATCCTCCATTGTATGTAGCCGCATTACCAATAAGGGTATTGGTAGTTGAATTATAATCGGCTGCACTGATAAAATTACCGGTACCGTAGGTTCCTGTGATGGCATCGTAAAGACCATACCTGCCATTACTCTGCCTGTTCACAAAATATGAGTTCTCATAATAGGAACTTATGAGAATTTCAGGTGAATCCTCATCGAAAAAACAAAACGCACCATCGCCACCACTTAGCATATCCGAATGAATGTTCAGTGGATTATTATAATAAACCATGGTGCCATTATCCTGTGCTCCTGCAACATAATAGGTACTTCCGATTTCAGGATGGATAGCAGCAGTGTAAAACTGAAGCGAATTAAATCCGTTATTTATTTGGGTGAAAAGCGGTGTAGCCTGGGAGGCGGAATACGTTCTAAAAACTCCTCCATCGGTAGTGAAAAGCGCGGTATCGGAAGAACCTGGTTTAAAAATCATTTGATGGTGGTCGGCATGAATATAGGTCGATTCTTCTTGGTTTGTTCCCGGACCAAAAGCCCTCCAGTCGGAAAGTGTCTCCCATGAAGAGCCGCCATTGGTGCTGCGGTTTAAATTCAATCCGCCAATGAATATTTGATTCTCATTGGTTGGCGATACCGTTATGTTTAATGCATGCCAAGCCAGGTACGACCACCTTGAATCGAGACCTGTATTCTCCATCTCTGTCCAGCTTAATCCTCTATTGCTGGATTTAATAAGGTGCTTACCATAATAATAAATAAACCCGTCTTCGGATATGCCACCGGCACTTACCACAGCATAAACAGCATTGCTGTCTGCCTCGGTACTCGCTAATACAACTCTGCCTGGAATCGATTCCGTTGGAATCCCTGAGTTTTCAATTCTGTCTTTATATTCTTCAAAAACTGTCCAGTCCTTTCCATTGTCGGACCATAAGATTGTTCCTCCTCCTAATTCCTGAACATTTCGGTAGGTACCCACATATATTCGTCCATTGGGCCCCAATTCAATATCAGCTGGCGAGTAAGGCATGCTTGCTCCTGCAATGTTTGGAAGCACCTGTTTCCAGCTGCTGCCTCCGTCTTCGGAGCGGTAAAGTCCATCAGAAGGTTGCGAAAGGTGAGCTTTCCCTTTGTAGTTTCCCGAAACAACTCCTGCATATATAACACTCTTTCCTTCCTCTTCACGAATTATTAGATCGGTAACATATTGAAATGCCGAGGTTGATGGCAGTAATTCCCAGGATGTTCCAGCATCGGAAGATTTAAAAATGCCAACACCTTTTCCTGATGATTCTCGATACATAAACACGGCCGTTTGTGCTTCGCCTGTGCCGGCATAAAAGACTTCAGGATTTTTCGGATCGGCAACCAGACTGCTAACAGAAAGGTTTTCCCAGAAATCGCTCACAGGTTGCCACGAAGAATCGGTATTGTATACATCATTATTTAGCCAGAGACCTCCGGTTACTGCGCCGGCCCATACCTTCCTCCAATGCAGGCTGTCATTTGGGTCGAACATGACCGTCCTGACGCGGCCACCCATATTAGAAGGTACTTCCTGCCATTCAAGTTCAGTGCTTTTAAATACCTTTCCTGACTTTACACGTTCATAAGCCGAAAACAATCGTTCGTGAGGTACGGTTTTTTCCTGGGGATCCCTGATTCTGAGGTAATTTTGAAAATCTGCCATCTGCGGGTTATCGAATCGTGGCTCACCTTGTTCAGAGGAATATCCTGAGACAGCAAGTGCATATTCCTTTTCCAAATATTTTTCATAGCGATTTCTTTTATCAGGAAGCCTGACCAGCATCATAGTTATCATTGCTGCACCAGTAAGTATAAAGACTATTGCTTTTGAAAACCTCATCATTATCTAAAAGAAATAAATGCTAAACCATTTTACGGATTCTTTGCATTCCATAAAATTAGCGAATTAATATCTAAAATTCTTCATATTTACCTCGATTCAATCTATAAATACCGCTGCATAAATCCCAAGATGTTGGTATTGTAGAAAGAAATTACTATAAATACATTTGAGCTAAATTGGGGGTGTTTCGAAAAGAACAATGATAGATCGTTTACAAATAGAAAAACTATCGGAACTAAGTACCGGAAGCGAGGGAGTAATTGTTAAAATTAAAGGGCATGGCGCTTTTCGTAAGCGAATTACCGAAATGGGATTTGTGAAGGGGAAACTGGTAAAGGTGATTAAAAACGCGCCTTTAAAAGATCCGGTAGAGTATGAAGTAATGGGATACAATGTTTCACTGAGAAGAAGTGAAGCAAATTTGCTGGAAGTTATACCCATTGAGTATGCCGGTAAGTTCAACAATAGATCATTTCTCGGTACAATTGATAACGAAAAGGTAAAAGGTACAATCAGAGAAAAAAGTCAAACAATTAATGTGGCATATGTTGGTAATCCCAATTCCGGCAAAACAACCCTGTTCAACTATGCTTCGGGCTCAAAGGAAAGAGTAGGAAACTACAGCGGAGTTACTATTGAGGCAAAAGAGGCAAAATTTAAACAAAAGGGATATACCTTTCTGATATCAGATTTACCAGGCACCTATTCCATTACAGAATATACTCCTGAGGAACTTTATGTTCGAAAGCACATATTTGATAACAAACCTGATGTGGTAGTAAACGTGATAGATTCAACGAATCTGGAAAGAAACTTGTTCTTAACCACACAGCTCATCGATATGAACATAAAAGTAGTCATTGCACTGAATATGTATGATGAGCTACTAAAACGTGACAATAAACTTGATTACGAGGCCCTCGGAAAGATGCTGGGGATCCCCATAGTACCTACAGTTGCGGCAAAAGGTAAGGGCATTAACACATTGCTGGAAAAAATTATTGATGTGTATGAAGATCGAGATCCTGTGGTAAGGCATATCCATATTAATTATGGTGAAGATATCGAACATGCTATCAGGCGTATTCAAGAACAAATAAAAAAAACACCGGCTGTTACCGACCAGTTTTCGTCGCGCTACCTGGCAATAAAACTGCTTGAGAACGACATAGCTTCAAGAAACAGGCTCAACAATAGTTCCAACAAGGAGGAAATAATTGAAACGGCTGAAAAATATATTCATCGCCTGGAAAAAGAGTATAACGAAAAATCGGAAACCATCATTGCAGATGCAAAATATGGATTCATTGCCGGGGCATTGAAAGAAACTTTGACATCCGGTGTTACACAACGCAGAAAAAAATCACAGCAAATCGATAAGTACCTTACGCATAAAATCTTTGGTTTTCCCATTTTTATTTTCTTTATGTGGTTGATGTTTCAGTCTACTTTTACCCTGGGTGGTTACCCTATG
>DNTK01000304.1 GCA_003508755.1 Bacteroidales bacterium
GGCTGATATGATGTCCTCGATCACAAATTATTCCGACAGAACAACCTGCCCTTTGTTTGGCGATGGAGCTGCAGCGGTGCTTATTGAGCCAAATACAGAAGGCTTCGGGCTCATAGACCGGATTTTGGGTTACGATGGCAGCGGCATCAATAATTTGCATATGAAAGCCGGAGGCTCACTGCGCCCGCCATCGCATGAAACTATAGATAGCATGGAGCATTTTGTATACCAGGAAGGACAGGTTGTGTTCAAAGCAGCCGTTTCGAAAATGTCCGATTTGTCCGAGGAAATTATGAAACGCAACGGCATTGCTCCCGAAGAATTGGCCTTTTTAGTTCCACACCAGGCCAATATGCGCATTATTGAAGCTGTCGGACGCCGAATGGGTATAAGTAAAGATCAGGTAATGGTAAATATTCAGCGCTACGGAAATACTACTGCAGCTACTATTCCCCTCTGCTTCTGGGATTTTGAAAAAAAGCTCAGTAAAGGGGATAATATTATTTTAACCGCTTTTGGAGCTGGTTTTACCTATGGAAGCCTGTATTTAAAATGGGCATACGACCCATCCTAAAATATTTTTCCTGCCGGGTAATATCCCGGCTTTTTTATCGTTATGCACTGAAAAGTATAATTTTATATCTTTACTACTAATAAAATAAAACACACAACCAAATGGCTAAGAATATGGAAGGAATTAGTGGCCCGAAATTAAATATTATTGTTTCAGGCACTAATATCAAAGGAGACATTAAATCTGATAGCGACATTCGCTTCGACGGAGGACTAGTTGGGAATTTGAATACCAGCGGTAAGCTGGTAATCGGACAAACCGGACATGTAAATGGGGAAGTAATCTGTAAAAATTGTGAAGTTGAAGGTAAAGTAGAAGGCAAGCTTTCCGTATCGGAATTACTTACACTTAAAGCCACTTCGGTAATTACCGGCGATATTATTGCAAAACGCCTAGCCATTGAGCCCGGAGCTAAGTTTACCGGAAATTGCCAAATGACAGGAAATGCCAGTCAATCAGAATTCAAAAAACCAGAAGAAAAACCAGCTAAATAAACTCAACCAGGCTGCCAAATATTCCGGATTGGCCTTTGAAATGTTTTTTATCATTTTAGCGGGTGTTTTCGGAGGCATTAAATTGGATGAGATGCTGAATACATCGCCTTTATTTACCGTACTTCTATCCTTGTTGGGAGTGATGGCAGGTATTTACATGGCCCTCAAAGATTTTCTGAAGAAGAAATGAAAAACCATAAGAAAATAATTCTGCTGAAATCAGCTATGATGCTGGTCTTTGCTTTTTTATTGGCAATAAGTCTCCAATTTGTATGGGAACCCGCTCAAAACCGCTGGGTTTTGCTGCTCATCCCATTTATGGCTTTCCTCATTAACTTTGTTGGATTTCTATCTGGTACGAACAACAATGCAAAAAAAAACTTCGGCACTGTTATTGTGATTTTATTTGGAATAAAGTTTCTTTCCTACCTCATTTTTGCCATAGTTTTCTTTCTAATTGAAAAGGAAAACTTTGAGCGTCTGATATTTATATCCTTCATTTTCATTGTTTATTTGCTTAATACCATTGTGTTATTAAGCGCTGTTTTGAATTATCAGAAAACTCTGTCAAAGAACGATGGTATTTCTAAATAGTTTATTAACTTTAACATAAGTTGAAGCATTGGGCTAAAACTTTACTGATGCTCCAGTAGCTGTTTCCTCTTTAGCCACAAACTTCTTTATTGGGTAAAGAGGGAATTACTTTTTACGCTATAACATGAAATAAGACAATGATAACTGGAAAAGGGTTACGATTAACATTCTTGTTTTTTGGATTATTTTTTCTTGTGAGCATGCTCACTGCCTCAGAACCTGAACAGCAAGAGCAACATTCTACCCCTGCAGAACATCACAATGAAGACAACGAACCATTTGATCCCAGCAGCTTTATGTTTGGCCATATTAGCGATGGATATGATTGGCACTTGTTCGATATTGGTCATAAATCCATCAGTATACCCCTGCCTGTTATTGTCTACAGCAGAGAAAAGGGGCTAAACGTTTTTATGTCATCAAAATTCCACCATGGTCATGCTGCTTACAAAGGATTTCATATTGCACATGCCGGAGAAACTGTTAAAAAAATTAACAAAGAAGGAGAAGCCAGCGAATCCGATGTGGAAGGAAAAATTGTAGAAACTCTTAATAGTGGAGAACTAGCAGTTCCAATAGACATCTCAGTTACAAAAAACATAGCTGCTTTATTTTTTAGTGTACTGCTTATTTTATTCATGTTTTTATCGGTAGCTAAGGCGTATAAGCGTAATCCGAATAAAGCTCCCAAGGGATTACAATCCTGGCTGGAACCGGTTATTCTGTTTGTGCGTGACGAAATTGCAATTCCATCCATAGGAAAAAAGAATTACCATAAATTTTTACCCTACCTGCTCACCGTATTTTTCTTTATCTGGATAAACAATCTTTTAGGATTAATTCCCATACCCCCGGGCGGTGCTAATGTAACCGGGAATATAGCTGTTACTATGGTTTTGGCTTTTTTTACTTTCCTAATTACAACCATTAGAGGTACTAAATCATACTGGCAACATATTTTTAATACTCCTGGAGTACCACTTTGGCTTAAATTACCAATCCCACTAATGCCACTGGTAGAAGTAATAGGAGTTTTTGCTAAACCAATAGTATTAATGGTTCGTTTGTTTGCCAACATTACTGCAGGTCATATTATTGCCATGGGTTTCTTGTCGCTCATTTTCATTTTTGCAGAAATTAACCCATACCTTGGAGGAGGCGTTTCCATAGTCTCAATAGCCTTCATTATCTTTATGACATTTTTAGAATTATTGGTTGCCTTTATACAAGCCTATGTATTTACGTTTCTTTCGGCCATTTATTTCGGAATGGCAGTGGAGGAGCATCATTAATAATTAAAAACTAGTATTATGTTACTAACATTAATTCAGGAAGCAGCAGCTGCTGCAGTTGATCTTTCAGCACTTGGAGGTGGTATTGCAGCTATTGGTGCAAGTATAGCAGCCATTGGTGCCGGTTTAGGTATTGGTAAAATTGGTGGTAGTGCCATGGAAGCTATTGCCCGTCAGCCTGAAGCAGCCGGTGATGTGCGCTCGAACATGATTGTTGCAGCGGCACTTATCGAAGGGGTAGCCCTTTTTGCTGTTATTGTTTGTCTGCTTGCTGCACTGTAAAGTCTTTCGGAGAAGTATAGCGGTTGGCTGTACTTCTTCTTTTTTAACATTTGATTATTGGAATTCTATAAATCAGAATAATGGACTTATTATTACCACATACGGGGACGATTTTTTGGATGCTAATTGCTTTTAGCATTGTATTCTTTATTTTAAAGAAATTTGCCTGGAAGCCTATTCTAAATGCAATTAAAGCACGCGAAGATTCTATTGAAGAAGCGCTCCGATCAGCCGATAGAGCCAAAGAAGATATGCAACAACTGCAAGCAGATAATGAAAAGATTATTGCTGCAGCCAAGCAGGAACGCGATGCGATAATTAAAGAAGCACGTGCATTAAAAGACACCATCATTGATGATGCCAAAACGAAAGCGCGATCCGAGGCAGACAAGGAAATAGAAAAAGCACGTGAAGCCATTAAAAGCGAAAAAACCGCTGCAATTAAAGAAGTTAAAGAAGAAGTAGCCAAATTATCGGTGATCATAGCCGAAAAAATATTAAAGGAAAAGCTCGCACACGGGGAAGAACATAAAGAGCTTATTGATAAATATTTGCGAGACATTAAACTGAACTAAAGAATAAACCAAGACATGAATGAGAGTACCCTTACAGTAAGATATGCCAAAGCCCTTTTTCAGGTAGGGGAAGAAACCGGCAAAACAGAAATTATCCGAAAAGATATTGAGCTGTTATATAATACTTCCAAAGACTCGAAGGAATTTGTGGAATTGTTGCAAAGCCCCATTATTAAAACCTCCCAAAAAGTAAAAATCTTCAATGAAGTATTTTCAGGTAAGCTGGACACAGTTGTTTTAAATTTTTTCCAGCTGCTGGCACAAAATAAACGGGAACAATTTTTTTCACGAATGTGCTTTAATTTTTTGCAACTATATAACCAAGAAAAGGGTATTAAAGAAGCTGTGTTTACTACAGCACAACCCTTGGA